>USLT01000163.1 GCA_900555585.1 uncultured Collinsella sp. | reverse complement strand
CTCTCCATCCTGCCGTACAACCGGGTGGTCGCCGACCGCAACGGACTCGACGCCTACGAGCTGCTCGAGGTCCTGCACGGCGCGGGATTCGGCATCGTCGAGGCCGACGCGCCCGTAAAGCCCGAGGAGCACGGCACCTTCGGCATGTACACCGACGGCCGCTGGTTCGAGCTGCGCGCGGACGACCCCGACCGATGCGCATACGCGCGCGGGGGCGAGGGCGAAGACGACGCCCCTCGCGACGGCGACGCGATCGCCTCGCTTGATGTCTCCATCCTGCAGGACTGCGTGCTCGGACCCGTCCTCGGCGTCAACGACCCGCGCACCGACGAGCGCATCTCCTTCGTTGGCGGCGCCCGCGGCGCCAACGAGCTCGAGCGCCTCGCGGGGGCCGACGGCGTCGCCTTCACCCTGTGCGCGACGGATATGGACCAGCTCATGGCGGTCGCAGACGCCGGACTGACCATGCCGCCCAAGTCCACGTGGTTCGAGCCCAAACTCCGCAGCGGCCTGTTCATGCACCAGATCGCCAGGTAGCGACCCCTAATCTACAACCTATCTCGCAGCTGGGCAATTTGGTCGCTCCCCCGTATGACGACCGCCCGGACGGGCAGATATGCCGTAAGGGCATATGCGAAGGCGCAGCCCGCGCAGGCGGCCGCCAGCCACGAGATAGGAGTGGACCATGAAGGATTTTCTCGGTAGCGAGGGCGAGCGGATCGCGGACCCCTTCCGCTTCGACGAGGACAGCTTGCTCGACCAGGGCATCAAGACGATCAGGGGGCTCTACGGAGTGATCGGCGTCGCGGGCATCGTCGCGGGCCTGGCGCTGCTGTTCTGGCCCATCAAGACCCTGAGCGTCCTTGCCGTGGTGCTGAGCGTCTACTTCATCGTCTCGGCGGTGGTGCGCATGGCGGCGGCCATCGCGACACCGTTCATGCCCGCGGGCTGGCGGGCGCTCAACGTGCTCGCGAGCCTGCTTCTCCTGTTCTGCGGAATCATCATGCTCCGCAACCAGACGGCTTCCGCCTTCGCGCTCGCGACCATCGCGACCATCGCCATCGGCTTCGGCTGGATCGTGGAGGGCGTCATGACGCTGATCGAGACCGGCTCCGTGCGCAACCGCGGACTGGCTATCTTCTCCGGCATCCTATCGATCGTCGCCGGCGTCATCGTGCTGCTCTTCCCGCTCGAGTCTGTCGACATGCTCATCCTCTTCGCCGGGATCGCGCTCGCCGTCCTGGGCATCACGCTCATCGCCCGTGCGTTCAGCTTTGGAAAGGCCGTGTGCTAACGGCAGCCACGCCACGCGTCGCGCTTCACCTATCATCGAGAACACCGCCCGTGCGCGCCATGAGCCGCTCGGGCGCTTTCTTGCCGGCGCCCTAACCCCGAAGACGCGCTTGACCCTCACGCAACGGGAAGGTTTATCCTACGGGCATACGAAAACGGAAGGGCGCGCGTAGAAGGGATTCCCCATGGAAGACAAGGCGAAGTTCGAGGGTATGAAACGGGACCTCGTGGAGCGCAACGAGCGAGAGCACGGGGCCGAGGTGCGCGAGCGCTGGGGCGACTCCGCCGCGGACGCGACCAACCGCAAGATGCTCAATTTGAGTGAAGCCGAATTCGATCGGTTCCAGGCGCTGGCAGCCCAGATCAACACCGAGCTGGAGTCAGCAGTCCGGGCGGGGCTCGACCCCTCGGGCGATGCCGGCCAGCGGATCTACCAGCTGCACTGCGAGTGGCTCGGCTTCACCTGGAGCTTCTACACGCCCGAAGCGCATCGCGGCCTAGCCGATATGTACGTTGCCGATGAGCGATTCCGCAGCTACTACGACGGCAACGTCACGGGATGCGCCGCCTGGCTGCGCGACGCGATCGCCGCCTGGGCGAGGTAGCCGAGCCTTTGCACGAAACGATGCACACGTCGCCCCCTCGATGCAGAGGACGTGCCTATTCTTCCTGTCAATCCGCACGCTGCGGAGCGCGCTCGCAAAACGCAAGGGAATTGTTGCGCAACAACCTCACCCGGCCAGCCCTTACCATAGATTCATCCTTATAATCCCCAGGACGAGTCAGAAGGGAACAACTTATGCAATTCCACGACATGAGCCGCAAGGGCTTCATATGTTCATGCGCCCTCGGCCTCCTCGGCCTGACCGGGTGCTCCTCATCACAGAATGAGAGGGGGAAACCGGGCGCCCTTGCTGTTGCGGGCACCTTCCTGATCGAACCCACGGCGGAACTTGTTGAACAAGGCGTCGACCTTTCCCCGGAATCGGAAACACGCAGACTTCTCGCTTGCGTGCTCGATATAAGCAATTCCACAGAACAGAATTGGTCTGGATACCCCTCGTGCTCTCTTAGCTTTGAATCTGGAAATACTTACGAAGACGCATCCGATGAAGCTCCCAGCCAATTCAAAACGTTCGTCAAGCGGAGTGGCTACAAACCCCTAGATGGCGAGATAACCGTCGACGGCGGAGAACAGACACGTCGATGCATCGTCTCGTTCACCATCAACGAAAAAGACCTAAAGGATGCGGCCGATCTTACGATCAAGCTCAGCGATTTCGAAAACGATAACCACATCGAACTGAGTACCACAATTAAGCCAGATGATATCGAAACCATCGCGCTTCCCGACGGCATCTTCAGTATCGAAGAGGATTCGGACGCGCATCAGCTCCTAAGCTCCCTTCCAGGTAGGGCCAATCTCGCTTACGCGCTTGTCGATGCCGGGGGCCAGAAATCAAGCATGGGCGACACCGCCGGCACCGCCGTCGCACTCGTCACGGCCCGCGCTCAGTTTGCACCCGACACCCAATATGGCATATCGGCCATCTCAGGCGAAAGCCTCGTCAACCCCGCATGCATCACGTCTGAGCTCTGCCCGACCATGGACTTCTCTAAAATCGCCATGCTCAACGAGCAAGCCGCTGCCGACGCAGAAGCAAC
>USLT01000162.1 GCA_900555585.1 uncultured Collinsella sp. | reverse complement strand
GAAGAGCGGGGCGATCCACGTCGCCTCGGCATCGCCGATGAGCGCGCCCATGACCAGCGCGATGACCGGGAGCTTGGCGCCGCAGGGGATGAACGTGGTGGTCATGACCGTCATGCGGCGGTCCTTCTCGTTCTCGATCGTCTTGGTGGCGAGCACGCCGGGCACGCCGCAGCCCGTGGAGACGAGCATGGGGATGAACGACTTGCCGGACAGGCCGAAGCGGCGGAACACGCGGTCCATCACGAAGGCGACGCGCGCCATGTAGCCGCAGTCCTCGAGGAACGACAGCAGCACGAAGAGCACGAGCATCTGCGGGATGAAGCCGAGCACCGCGCCCACGCCGGCGACGATGCCGTCGCACACCAGGCTGATGGCCATGTCGGACGCGCCGGCGGCGGCGAGCCAGCCCTCGAAGAGCGCGGGGACCGACGGCATCGCGGTGCCGAAGAGCGTCCAGCCCTCGCCGAAGAGGTTGTCGTTGACCCAGTCGGTCATAGCGGTGCCGAAGGTTGAGATCGCGAGATAGTACACGCTGAACATGATGGCGGCGAAGATCGGCAGGCCGAGCCAGCGGTTGGTAACGATGCGGTCGATCTTCTCGGACGTGCTCATCTTGGCCGGGGCGCGATGCAGGCACTCGTCCACGATGTGGGCGATGGCGCCGTAGCGCTCGCCGGCGATGATCGACTCGGAGTCGTCGTCGCAGTCGCTCTCGCAGCGCGAGACGAGCTCCTCGATGCGGGCGGCCGCGTCGGCCGGCAGCCGGACCGCCGCCGCGGTCTGCTCATCGCGCTCGAACAGCTTGACCGCGTGGTAGCGGCGCCTGTTCGCGGGGACGGACGTCGGCAGCTCGGCCTCGATCGCTGCGAGGACGTCCTCGATCGCGGCGTCGAAGCCATGGCGCGGCGAGGGCACGCGAGACGCGGCGGCCTTGCGCGCCGCGTCGACCAGCTCGTCGACGCCGGTGTTCTTGAGCGCCGAGATCATGACGACGGGGCAGCCCAGGGCCCGACCGAGCGCCTCGGCGTCGATCGAGTCGCCGCTCTTCTCGAGCAGATCTGCCATGTTGAGGGCCACGACGACCGGCAGCCCGGTCTCGATGACCTGCAGCGCCAGGTACAGGTTGCGCTCGAGGTTGGTCGCGTCGACCACCTGGACGACGACGTCGGGCTCGCCTCCCATGAGGTAGTCGCGCGAGACGACCTCCTCGGGGCTGTACGGAGACAGCGAGTAGATGCCGGGCAGGTCGGTCACCACCACGCCGCGGTCGCGGATCAGGCGGGCCTCCTTCTTCTCGACCGTTACGCCGGGCCAGTTGCCGACGTAGCCGTTCTGCCCGGTTATCAGGTTGAATAGCGTCGTCTTGCCGCAATTGGGATTGCCGGCAAGGGCGATGTGCAAAGTTGAATTCGCCATGCGGTTCTTCTTCTCTCTTGGCTTTGAAACGTGTCTCGTTGCTGAGTCTGCCAGGGGTCTCCCCCGTCCCGGCTCCGTATCGACCGGGCAGTATGTTAGATTTGGCTAACTCTACCGATAGAAAAATGCGCCTCGTCCGCGCTTAGCGCACCTCGACGATCGCGGCCTCCTCCTTGCGGATGGAGAGCTCGTAGCCGCGCACCGAGATCTCGACCGGATCCCCCAAGGGCGCGACCTTGACGACCTTGAACCGCGTCCCGCGGATCAGTCCCAGGTCCATAAGGTGGCGGCGCAGCGCCCCCTCCCCATGGAGCTTGACGATGGTCGCGGTATCCCCCACCGCGACCTCTCCCAACGTCTTCATGTCTTCCTTCCTTTCTTGAGCGAGCGAACTCACGCGACCATGACGTTGCGCGCGACCTTGGCATCGAGCCCGAAGCGCGCACCCTTAACCATGACGATGATGTTGCCGCCGCCCGCCGTGACCACATGCACCTGCGAGCCCTCGACGAAACCGAGGGTCTCAAGATGGCGCTTCACGTCGGCCGCGCCCTTCACGCGCTCGACGACCGCCGTCTCGCCCGCCCTCATCATCGAGAGCGGCATCGCCGGCATCTGCGGACCCTGCTTCATACGACACACCGTCTTTCCAAAGTTAGCCATGGCTAAAGTTCACCATAGTAAACTAACACGAATCAGGGCACATTGGAATAGCCTTGGCTAACTTTTTACGAGTCGGGCTGCCCGCCGGTGCCGCGAACGAAAAAAGGCCTCCCATCCGAATCGGATGGGAGGCCGTCACGCGCTATCGCCCCAGGCAGGGGAGCCGTCAGCGAGCACCCTCGCCCGGCGCCCGGTTTTTAGTACCCCTAGATCGCGCAGGCGGCGTCGTAGGCGGTCTTGGTGGCGCAGGAGATGTCGCCGCCCTCCTCGCTGCAGTCGCCCACGAAGGTCCAGGCCACGCCGGCCGCGTCGAGCGCCGCGGTGTCGAAGGCGACGCGCTTGGCGCCGATGGCCATGACGGCGTAGTCGATGGGCATGCGGACCTCAGAGCCGTCGGCGGTCTCGCACACGAGCTCGGTCGGGGTGATCTCGAGCACCTTGTGCTGCGTGAACTGCTTCACACCGCGGGCCTCGAAGTGCTCGAAGAGCGTCGGCTTGATGGTCGGGCCCTCGTCGGCGGCGATGGTCTCGAGCATCTCGACGACGCTCACCTCGCAGCCCTCGTCGGCCAGCAGCTCGGCGGTCTCGCAGCCGACCATGCCGCCGCCGATGACGGCGACCTTGCCGTAGACCTCGGCCGTGCCGGCCAGGACGGACCAGGAGTCCACCACGTTGGCGAGCTCGCGGCCGGGGATGGGCGGGCAGGCGCACTGGGCGCCCACGGCCACGATCACACTGTCGAATCCCGCGGCGGCCAGCTCCTCCGCGGTCGCCTCGTGGCCGAGCTCGAACGTCACGCCGGCGTTGCGGGCCGCGGTCACGCCGTCCTGGACGGCGCGGCGCAGCTCGGCCTTGCGCGGGGGCACGCATGCGATGTTGAG
>USLT01000161.1 GCA_900555585.1 uncultured Collinsella sp. | reverse complement strand
GCCGCCACCGCCGCCATGGAGGCGTCGCCGGTCTGGGCGAGCGCGTCCTCGTCGAGAGCGGAAAGGCCTTCGGCCTCGACCATGCCGCATGTCTTGCATACGCGCTCGCGAGACCCCGCCTCGGTATCGGACGGCCTCTTCATCACCTTCCACTCGCCGAACTCGTGAGCGCCGATCGCGAACTCGGTGCCGCAGACGTCGCACTTCTTCCAATGGTCGGTAGCGTTGGCAACCCACTTTCCAGACGCATGGACGGACGCGTCCCCCTTGGCGCCGCAATCGGCGCAGGCATGCCAATGAGAGGATCCGTCGCAGGCCCAGGCATCGGTCGCGAATGCATGGGGAATGATGTCCCCATGGGCCTCGCCGCACAGCGCGCACGCCTCCCTATGGCCGCCCTCCACCTCGACGAAGCGCTTCTCGCCCGCCTCGTTCTCATATACATGGACATGGACGTCCCAGCCGCCGTCGGGGTTCTCCACCAATCCGGAATCAGGAGAGACGAACTCCTCGCTGACGGGCTCCTTGAAGGAGCCGCCGCTGATCACGACCTGGGAGGAGTCGGCGGTCGGTTCGACCCGATCGACCCGCCCGGTCCTGTTGTTGTACTCGCCCTTATAGACATCGCCGCTGATGGTCCCGCCCGTGACGGCGACGCTCGGCTTTCCCGCGCCCTTGTCGTAGTCGACCGCGGCGACGTCTCCGTTCACCACGGCATCGCCGCCGATGACGGTCTTGCTGGAAGTTCCCTCGTATGCCCACGTGATGAAGTCGCCGTTGAGCTCGCCACCCGTGACCTGCGCGGTCCCCCAATTCTGGATGGACTGCTCATCTGACGTGACGGTGCCGCCCGTGACCTCGAGCGTCGCCTCCTCCTCGTTCTTGAGGGCGATGAAGGTGTTCGAGAACGATCCTCCCGTGACCCGCATCTTGCCCTTACCGGCATTGCAGACGAGAGAGCTTCCCTTGGACGTGTTGGTCACTTCGCCGCCGCTCACCTTGAGGACGCCGTCGTTTTTGATGACGTACCAGCTGTTCGCCCCCGCGCCGCCGGGCCTGCCCGTCTCGGCGGAGCGCGTCAGCTTGCCGCCGACGACCTCTGCCTCGCCATGGTTGACCAGGGCGCCCTTGGCATTCGTGGTGTTGTCCACGACGCCGCCGCCGACGGAATCGATGATGCGGAGGGTACCGTTGTTGACGATGGTATGGCCGCTCTCGTTGGTAAGTTTGCGCCCCGCGAGGTCGATCGTGGCGGAGACGCCCTCGGGGATGACGACATCGGCGGCGATGTCCGCGGTAAGCTTGATGACGGTGCTGCTCTTGACGTCCTTGAGGGCGGCCTTGAGCTCGGCGGTGCCGCCGGGGACGATCGTCTTCACATCGCCATTGATGATGTAGAGGTTGCCACCGGTCGCATCGCTCGGCGCGTTATACGCCTTGCCCGCCATGGCGTTGCCGGCGACCGCGGCGGCATGGTCCTTGCCGGTGTTGTCGGCAGCGGAAAGCGTGCCGCCAAAGGAGCAGTTCTCGAAGGTGACGGCGGCGTCCTTCTGGTTATACCAGACGCCGGCGATGCCGCCGATCTCCTGGACATCGGCGGGGTCGGCGTTGGCGAGCGCGACGGTGACGCCCTCGGCGACCACGCAGTCCTTGAAGGTGTTTCCGTAATGCGCGATGCCCGCGATGCCGCCGACGTCGCAGCTGGTGCCGATAACGGAGATGTTGGAGCGAACGTCGCTCACTACATGGCCGCCCTCGCCCATGAAGCCGACGACGCCGCCGACGTAGGTGCGATACCCCTCGGAGTCCGCGCTGACCAGGCTGCCAGGGTTCGCGTCGATGACGAGACCCGTCAGATTGGCATAGGCGTTCTTACCGAACATGCCCCCGACATACGCGTAGCCCTTGATCTGGACGTCGCCGGTGAGCTTGAGGCCGGTCATCCTCGAGGTGTACGGGGTGCCGGCGATGGCGCCCACGTCGAGCCTTCCCGTCACATGGGCGTTGTGGACGGTGAAGTTCTTGAGCTCGCCAGCGAGCGTATAGCCGAACAGCCCGACGTCGCTCGTCTTGGGAGCCGAGATCTTAAGGTTGGAGATGGTATGGCCGCCACCATCGAACACGCCCTTGAACGGCGTCTTCTCGGTGCCGACGGGCGTCCACTCGGCGGCGCCGAGGTCGATGTCGGCAGCAAGGGTCACGGTCTTCTTGGAGAAGGCGTTGCCGGCGTTGACCTGATCGCGGAAGTACTTGAAGGCCTCGAGGTCGCGGATGGTCACGTCGCCCTGCCCGTCGACCTCGTAGGTCGACGGCGCGGTCTCGTCGCCGGCGGCAGCGGCGGCGGGCTGCTCATCGGCAGGGACCTCGGCGGCAGGAGCCTCGACCGGTGCGAAGGCGACGGCGCCAGCGGATGCAGGCTCCCCCACCTCGGCCGCGATTGCAGCGACCGGCAGGCCGCCCAGGGCGATGGAGGCGCAGAGCCCCGCGGTCACGGCGAGGCGGGCGGTGTTCTTGATTCTCAACATCGGGACGCTCCTTTCGGATTAGGCTACACATGCGCTAAGCACGTCCAATATAATGTAGCACCCGATTCGCGGAGCCCGCTCACGATATATCGCGGCTGGTTGCCTTTCTACGCCGAGCGAGACCGCATGGCCGCCTCGATATCCCGAGGTCGATGATATCGCGCGGTCTTCGCCAACGCCGGGCACGCAGACACCCCCCCTGCACAGAAAGGGGCGCCGGCAGCGCCGGCGCCCTTCAAGAGCCTAGATGCGAAAAGATACCGCCCTGGCCTAGCGAGCCTTGCGGGAGCGCACGAAATACCACGCCAGCAGCGCGACGAGCGCGACGGGCAGAAGGATGATGAGCGAGATCATTGCGATGTGGAGAAACGCGGTCATGCTACTTGTGAACACTCCTCAGCTTCGCGATCATCGCCTCGAGCCGCTCGCCGTCCTC
>USLT01000160.1 GCA_900555585.1 uncultured Collinsella sp. | reverse complement strand
AGCAGCTCACCAAGATCGCCGAGATCAAGATGCCCGACCTCAATGCCAACGACATCGAGGCCGCCAAGAAGATCGTCGCCGGCACCGCCCGCTCCATGGGCGTCACCATCGCCGAGTAGCGATATCCAACTTCGGTTTTATTAACGCGCGTTTCGCGCATGTTTGTGGAAGGGCATTGCGCCCGCTAGCACCACAGGAGGTATTACAATGGCTCAGCATCATGGTAAGAGCTACCGCGCCGCTGCCGAGAAGGTCGACCGCGATCAGCTCTACACTCCTCTCCAGGCAGTGAAGCTCGTCAAGGAGCTCGCTTCCGCTAAGTTCGACGAGACCGTCGAGGCTCACTTCCGCCTCGGTATCGACACCCGTAAGGCCGATCAGAACATCCGCGGCTCCATCTCCCTGCCCCACGGCACCGGCAAGACCGTTCGCGTCGCCGTCTTCGCCGAGGGCGAGAAGGCTCGCGAGGCTGAGGAGGCCGGCGCCGACGTCATCGGTTCCGACGAGCTCGTTGCCGCTATCCAGGCCGGCGAGATCAACTTCGACGCTGCGATCGCTACCCCTAACATGATGGCCAAGGTCGGCCGCATCGGTAAGATCCTCGGCCCCCGTGGTCTCATGCCCAACCCCAAGCTCGGCACCGTCACCATGGACGTCGCCAAGATGGTCGGCGAGCTCAAGGCCGGTCGCGTCGAGTATCGCGCTGACCGTTACGGCATCTGCCACGTTCCCCTGGGCCGCGTTTCCTTCGACGACCAGAAGCTCGTCGAGAACTACGCCGCTCTCTACACCGAGATCCTGCGCGTCAAGCCCGCTTCCGCTAAGGGCCGCTACGTGAAGTCCATCTCCGTGTCCTCCACCATGGGCCCTGGCGTCAAGGTGGACTCCTCTGTTCAGCGCAACTTCATGGCTGAGTAGAGTAAAGCTCTCATAGCTTCTTAAAACCCGGTCCCCGCTTGGGGGCCGGGTTTTTCTGTTAATGGAACACCATATCAACTGCGGCTGAACCAAAATGCCGTCCATTTGATGCGCAGGATCGCGTTGATCGGCCTTTCGAGCCAGCGCGCGTTGCAGACGAGGACCGTGCACGCCGTGAGCGCGACGATGGCGATGGTGCCTGCAACGGGCTCGGCGAGGAGGGGCAGATCGTAGAAGGACGTTCTAAAGGTGAGAGCGGCCCTGATCAAGCGATGGAGTAGGTATATCTGAAGCGTTCGGCCTCCGAGCGCAGTCAGCCGGCATCGGCGCTCGGGAACGAGCTTGAGGACCGCGATCGAGAAGACGAGGGCTATGAGCATCGCGAAACCCCTGGCGATGACTCCGCCGAAGCCGGGGGCCGCATAGGGGTTGTCGCCGTAGACCATCGGGAAGAACGGCTGGTACGCCTCGTGATCGAATAGCCTTAGGCTCGCGACTGCCGCGGCGAGCGCGACCGCGATCCAGGGGAGCCGCGTCCGCTTCAGTCGCAGCAGCTGATCTGGTGCAAGGTAGTATCCAAGGGCGAACCAGGGCAGGAATGAGAGGGTCCTGCTTATCGCGAGGAAGCCCTGTTCGAGCTCGATGAATCCGACGAGGACCGCAAGCGCGAGCGAGAGGGCGAGGCCCTTTTTGACGCCGAGCCGGTATAGGAGCGGGGTCGCGGCGGACCACCAGCCCATGGCGATGAGATACCAGGGCGCGGAGGAGAATCGAAGCAGTCTGATAGGGGTTAACGCCGTGCCGTTTACGAGCAGGAGGGCCGCCTGGAATGCGACGCCTAGGACGAAAAACGAGATGATGCGGTCGACGTTGAGGCGGCCATCGCGATACGTGCTCTTTGCGAATAGCCCTGAAACCAGGACGAACATCGGCATGTGGAACAAGTAGATGATATCGAAGCATCCGCTGAGGACGGGATTGTCGTTATGGATGGGATGCATCATATGGCCGAAGACGACGAGGATGATGAGGAGCGCTTTGATGTTGTCGAACAGCGCGATCCTCGACCGGTCCGAGGTCTGGACCGTCGCGTTGGATGATTGCATGTTGCTCCTGTTGGTCGGGTGAACGAGGAGACATGCTAGCAGCAGGCGCGGGCGGCGGCGGTCATTTCAAAGGTGGGAACAATCTCTTCATCGCGGGCCGCATTCGCCGTTGGGCGCCTCAATGCAACCGTTTATGTCTGTGTGGAGAAGTACATCGACACACATAGTACTTGTGATAGAGTAATAGCTGTGGAACCGGATAGGAAAGAGGTGAGCGGTTTGGCGACAAGAGATGCTGTGAGCGACCTGATTCGTGGCAACATCGATGCCATCATACTGTGCACGCTCTCGAGCGGCGACAGCTACGGGTACGAGATCCTCAAGGAGATCGCCACGGCAAGCCAGGGCGAGTACGAGATGAAGGAGCCCTCGCTGTACACGAGCCTCAAGCGGCTCGAGAAGCAGGCGTGCGTCGAAAGCTATTGGGGCGATGAGACCCAGGGTGCGAGGCGCAAGTACTATCGAATCACCGAGGGCGGATTGAACGAGCTGGACGAGGCGACGGATAGATGGGTGCGCGTGCGTCGCATCATCGACCGGTTGCTGAACGTGGATGGGGGAGAATCATGAACGAGCTTCGCATGTACGTCGAGCACCTCTTCGAGGGACGCGTGCTGACGACCGAGATGATCGAGCTGAAGGAAGAGATTTACGGAAACCTGGTCGCGCGCTACGAGGACTACCTTGCCGAGGGCATGGATGGGGCCGAGGCGCTCGAGAAGACCAAGGCGAGCATGACGAGTATCGATGACGTGCTCGAGGAAGGCGCCGCGGCCATTGGTCAGGAGTATCCCGGTGTTACGAGGGAGTCGGAGCAGTGCCAGGAGGACGCTGACGGTACGGCAGGAGCCGAATCCGAACAGGATGTCGAACCGGTTGAGAAGACCGCGCTGGTCCCCGGTGTGCCCGTACCGCCCGCCGAGGATCCTGCCGACGAGCCGGCGCGGGTCGACGACAAGGCGAAGGGGACGG
>USLT01000159.1 GCA_900555585.1 uncultured Collinsella sp. | reverse complement strand
GCCGAGACGGCCGCGAGGCAGTCTTCGAGCGGGGCCCCTGTCGCCGCGGCGGCTGCGGATGCCGCGCGCAGCGGCGAGACCGTCTGGAACGGGACGCATTGGCAACGCGAGGCGATCGTGGGCAGAAGCGCCTCGCGCGAGGTGCCGAGCAAGATGAAGGTAACGCCTGCGGGCGGCTCCTCCAAGGTCTTGAGCAGGGCGTTCGCGGTGTTCGCGCGCAGCTGCTCCGCCCGATCGATGATGTAGACCTTCCCACGGGCGCGAATCGGGGCGAGGGCGACGCCCTCCAGCAGCTCGCGGGTCTGCCCGATCAGGTAGCCGGTCGCCGACTCGGGCTCGAACAGGTGCACGTCGGGATGGCTGCGGCGGGCGACGCGGCGGCAGTCGTCGCAGGCGCCGCATCCGCCCTCGTCGCACAGCAGCGCCTGGGCAAGCGCCCAGGCGGCATCGAGCTTGCCCGCCCCGGAGGCGCCCAGGAACAAGTACGCATGGCTCGTGCGACCGGACGCGACGGCGCCGCGCAGGAAGTCCCGGACGCGGGGCTGGGTGTCGAGTGCCGAGAGCAGCGGAGATATCGAGCCCGCGCCCCCGCTCATCGGCCCCCACCGCCCTCGATGGCGATCCCCGCGCGGGAGAGCTCGCGCCGGACCGACTCGAAGACCTCCTCGACGCCGCGCGAGGCGTCGACCATGCGCACGCGGTCGGGCTCCTCCGCCGCGATCGCGCGGAAGCCTTCCGCGACGCGGCGCTGGAACTCGAGCCCCTTGAGCTCCAGGCGGTCGGCCGCCGCGCGCCCGCTCCTGCGGGAGGCGGCCAGGTCGACGTCGATGTCAAACACGATGGTGAGGTCGGGGCGGCACCCGCCCACCGCCAGGTCGTTCGCGCGCTTGACCGACTCGAGGTCGAGCCCGTCGGCATACGCCTGGTAGGCGGTGGTGGAGTCGTAGAATCGATCGCATATGACGGTCTTACCCGACGCGAGGGCGGGCGCGATGACCTGATGGACCAGCTGCGCGCGGGCGGCCTCGTACAGGAGCAACTCGCAGGTATCGCCCATCTCGCCGTTGCCCGGATCGAGCAGCAGCGCCCGGATCTTCTCGGAAATGGCCGCTCCGCCCGGCTCGCGCAGGAGCAGGACGTCGACGCCGGCGCACGCATACGCCTCGGCGATGAGCCGCGCCTGGGTGGTCTTTCCGCACCCGTCGACTCCTTCTAGCGTGATGAACGGCATATCTCTCCCCTCGTTTCTTTTACTTCGCCATCATACCCCACACCGGGCAGGATGCCCCTGCTCTCCCGATCTCGCTAACTACGCCTCGGAACCCCCGCACTGGCCAGCAAGCACCGCATATAGGACGCGTCCATCGCCTCGGAAAATGAGAAGCGCAAGACCTTGGCACCCGTCAGATTGATATGTGCTTCTCGTCGTCGCTCATGCGACAGCCTCTCAATCGCCGGCGCAAGTCCCTGGGCGCCCTCCAGTACGTACTTGCACTTGCCATCCAGCTCGCCTATAACCACCCGCCCATCAGGTAGCTTCCAGTAGAAATCCACCCGACATATCCTTCCTGGCTCCATCGGATCCTCGATCTCTACCTGCAGCTCGGGCAACTCGAACCCCAGGTCAATCATAACGGCGCGCGCCATCGACTCGCCGCCGTTCTCGCTCCTGCCGTCCATCCAGCGCACAACCTTTCTGGCAGTCTGGACACCTCGCCTGCGAAAGCCGAATCGTTTCACATAGCCGCGCAGGCGCGCTTCATCAATCAGACCCCAATTCAAGGCAGAATCCGCGATCGCGAGACCGCGTGCGAAGTCGGCCTGGCACAGGCAATCGAGCAGGGTCTGGGCAAGCGGCGTCACCCGGATGCCGTCCACCAGGTCGAACTCGAGCGTCCTTACCAAGTGACACTTGATGACGGGATCGCGAATGAGGCGATTCCCATGCTCGTCCATCGCAAGATGCACCTCGTTCAGAAGGTTCTGAGAAACCTGAAGTCCATGAACGAGCGCCGCCGAAAACGACGAGAACACCCAGTCCGGATGCCTTGCAGACATCGCCCGCACGAGCCAAAGCGACAGCGCTCGCGCCGGCATACCAGTTGCGCTACTGGCTCTCGCATAGTACCCGCGAGAAACCTCTACCGCCTCGCCCGCAGCGCGCGCCCTCTCAAGCGCTTTCGCCTCCGACCGCGTATTCGCATATGCAAGTCTTCGATTGCGCTCCGCCACGTCAAAAAGCTCAGCCGCGATCCTTCGGCGATCCTTCCCCATGCCCCGCACCCCCTTGCGAGAACCATAGCAAACCGCCTTCTAACACTTCCCCAACATCGATTCGGTGCCGCCTAACACAGCAGGTCATGCTCCCTGCACCAAGGTACGAGACCGTAAGCGATTCTGCAGACGGCAGGTGAGACGGACCGAGCGGCGGCCCAGAATCGCACCCGATACGAAACCCAGCCCTCATCCAAAAAGACATGGCTATCCGCACGACCCTGCATGGGCTGTGAAGGCTCGGCAAACGAGCGCTTCCGGGCATATTTTCGATTTGCCCGTATAGGTTTGCGACATCGTCTCGTTCTACGTATACAAACTGGACGCAAATAAGCAATTATGCGGCCAGTTTGTATACAGGCAAATCTTTGGGAGGCAAAAGCTATACGCGCAAAGCTCTGCAAGCGCAATGCAGGCAGGGGACACTCGTGATGGCTCGAGCCTACTCGGCAGCGGACTTCTTAGCCGAGGCCTTCTTGGTCGCGGTCGACTTCGCAGCAATCTTCTTGGTAGCCGTCTTCTTCGCCGCGGCCTTCTTGACGGGAGCCTTCTTCGCAGGGGCCTTCTTCGCGGCCGCCTTGCCGCGCGCGGGCTTCTTCTCCTTGCCGGGGCAATCCATGTTCACGCAGATGCGCCACGGACCGCGCGCGGTCTCGACGACGACCTCGGGG
The DNA here is from genome assembly GCA_900555585.1 of uncultured Collinsella sp. Classification (GTDB taxonomy): domain Bacteria; phylum Actinomycetota; class Coriobacteriia; order Coriobacteriales; family Coriobacteriaceae; genus Collinsella. The sequence continues at coordinate 80 of USLT01000159.1, read as the reverse complement.
GCGCCGCAGTGCTCGCAGACCTCGCCGGTGGCGGAGAGCTTGCCGCGGGCGGGCAGCGGGTAGCTCACGCCGCAGTCGTC
>USLT01000158.1 GCA_900555585.1 uncultured Collinsella sp. | reverse complement strand
GGGGCCCGCCACGAGCGCGATCGGCAGGTTGCGCTTCGAGTTCCTGATCTCCGGCGCGATGCCCGCCGCCGCCGTCCAGCCGTCGAAGGCGAACGCGATGGGCGCGGCGGCGACGACCCAGCCGGCGCCCGCGGACGGCGCCCGTCCGATGCCCTCGGCCAGGTAGGCCGCCGGGTCGGCGAACGCGAAGCCGACGACGCCCACGACGATGAGGGGCAGGACCTTGAACAGCGTGGTGGCGTTGGCGAACCAGCCGCCAAGGCTCGGCCACAGGACGTTCCAGACGAAGCATGCCAGCAGGAAGGCGATGCCGATCGCGAGCTGCAGCCAGAAATCTCCCGGCAGACCGAAGGCCATGCAGGCGTAGACGCCAACGACCCAGCAGATGACCGCGGTCACGATGGGCAGGTAGACGAAGGTGAAGTTCCAGCCTATGAAGGTCAGGCGCCGCGGCCCCAAGAAGCGCTCCGCGTAGGCGATGGGGCCGCCCGCGCCCGCGGTCTGCGAGGCGAAGCGGGCGAGCGTGAGCCCGCCGAAGACGATGGTGGTCGCGGCGAGCAGGAACATCGCAACGCCGAGCGCGACGTTGCCGCCCGTGGCGACGAGGATGTTATCGCTCTTGAAGAAGATGCCGGATCCGATGGAAATGCCGACGATGAGGCTGAGCGCGGTCGCGAGGGAATAGCGCTCGACGTGCGCGCCGTGGGCGCCGGCGGCGGTGTCCGAGGGGGCGCCGTGGCCGGTCGCCGTGGGGAGGTCCTGGTTCATGGGTGGCCGTCGTCCCTTATGCGTCCTTGGTGGCGACGCCCAGGATGGTGCACGCGATGCTGATGATGATCGAGCCCATGAGCGCCGAGAAGAAGCCGGAGATGGCGATGCCCGATCCCATCAGGTTGACGGAGAGCCAGCTGGCGAGCTCGAGCATGAAGCTGTTGATGACCAGCTGGAAGATGCCGAGCGTGAGGATGGTGAGCGGGAACGAGATGAAGGTCAGCAGCGGCTTGATCAGCGAGTTGACGAACCCGAGGAACAGCCCCACGAAGGCGAAGCTCATCCAGGGCGCCGCCGCGCCGAAGGGCTCGATGCCGGGGACCAGGAAGGTGGCGATCGAGATGGCTATAGAGGTGAGGAGCCAGTTGAGCAGGAAGCGCATGTTCTATCTCCTAGCGCGCCCGCGGGCGCTATCATGAAACGGTTCGCTCGCGGCGCCGGTATCGACGCCGGGGGCATGAGGGTACCACGCCCCTATGCAGCTTATGCCCGTAGCGGGCGGTTTTCATCGCCTGCTTTACGGGAAGACCAGAAGATGGGAGATTCCTTGCAGCAGATATATGCGTACGGGGACCCGCGCCGCGCCGAGCCCGCGTCCGCGCCGGACGGCTCGCGCCTGATCTCGTTCTTCATCTTCAACACCGACGTGCACATGCACGCCTATCCGGCGGACGGGGAGTCGGCGGACGATCCGGCCGTCGCCGACCGCCTCGACGCCGCGCTCCTGGCCTGCCGGGACCGCTGCCTGTTCTTCGAGCGCGCGTTCTCCCGCACGCGCGGCGACTCCGACATCTCGCGCGCCCATGCGGCGTCGCCCGAGCCGGTCGCGGTCGCGCCCGAGACCGCCGACCTGGTGCGCCGCGCCATCGGCTACTGCGAGCGGAGCCGGGGCCTCTTCGACATCACGATGGGCACGGTGACGTCGCTGTGGGACTTCCATCGCGGCGTCGTCCCGAGCGGCCTGGCGCTCCATCGCGCGCTTCCGCACGTCGGCTACGACCGCATCGTCCTGGGCGGGTCCGAGTTCTCCCGCACGCTCGCCATCGCCGATCCCGAGACCGTGCTGGACCTGGGAGGGGTCGCGAAGGGTTATATCGCCGACGACCTCGCCTCCCTGATGGAGGCGCGCGGGGCGCGTCGCTTCGTGCTGAACCTCGGCGGCAACGTGGTGGTCCGCGGCGGTCGTCCGGCCTCGCCGGCGTCGCGCCCCCCGGTGCGCCCCGGCGAGGCGTGGCGCGTCGGCATCGTCAACCCGCTCGACCCCGCCCACCATCGCGCCGTGATCGACCTGGCCGACGGTTCGGTCGTCACGAGCGGCGTCCACGAGCGCCGCTTCTCCAAGGGCGGCGTCACCTACCACCATATCCTCGATCCGCGCACCGGCATGCCCGCGAGGACGGACGTCGCGAGCGCCACGATCGTCGCGCCCCGCTCGATGGACTGTGACGGGTACTCGACCACGGCGTTCATGCTCGGGGCCGAGCGGGCGATCGCCTTCGTGGAGGAGCTGCCGGGGATCGAGGCCGTGGTGATCGACGACCGCGACGAGGTCCGGTGGACGAGCGGCATCGCCGACTCGCTGTCGCTCATCCCGACGCTGCCCCGCCTCTAGCCCCGCGCGCGGGCTTCGAAATGAATACGCGCCGTCTTTGTTCACAAAGCCGCCCGTCCGCCGAGGACGCTTCGGACATCGACCGCGACGTGCGTTGCTTTAGCTAGATGGTGTGCTACACTCTTTGCTGCATTATGCGAAAGCATACGTATACAATTGCCGCTGGCATGAATGAAAGGGATGGTGCGGTGAATATCGAGAAGATGTTCGAGCGCCCGGACGTCGAGCAGCTCGTGAGCGCGTTCCTCCTGCTCGAGGGCGAGCAGGAGGTCAAGGACTTCCTGACCGACCTGTGCACCCCGCGCGAGATCTGCGACTTCTCCCAGCGCCTGCAGGTCGCCCGCTACCTCGACGAGGGGGAGCCCTACGTCGAGGTCCAGGCGCGCACCGGCGCCTCTTCCACCACGGTGAGCCGCGTCTCCAAGTCGCTCAACGGAGAGTACGGCGGCTACCGCAAGGTGCTCGTCAAGTTCGGCGACCAGTAGGACCGGCAGGTCCGGCAGGACGGAACCGCCCCCCGCGGCCACATGGCGCGGGGGGCGGTTCTCTTTGCCGCGCCGCGGCCATGTGTTTGCCCTGCGCGCGCGAAGTATGTCCGGGCGGGCGTGTAGGATAGGGTCAGGAAACTTCTACCGAGGATGGGGAGCATGGGACTGAAGGTCTA
>USLT01000157.1 GCA_900555585.1 uncultured Collinsella sp. | reverse complement strand
GCCGGCGGCGGGAACCTCACCATCATCGAGAGCGCGGACCCCGGCGACACCGTCAAGGTGGCCGACAGCGGCCTTGCCTCCCTGGGCAAGAGCCTGACCTTCACGGACATGGGCGCCGCCTACGACGTCCGCATCCGCGCCGCCATCAACCAGCAGCGGAACTTCACCATCTCCCTCTGGGTAAAGGACGCGCCCGACGCCGCCCATGGCAACGGCACCCGCACCATCCTGCTGCGCTCCGCGGGCTCGCAGAATTCGATCCTGACCGAATGGAAGGACGGCACCTTCTCGTCATGCATCGACGAGGCGGGCAGCAACATCGCGCTCGGCAAGAACCCATCGCGCACCTCGTGGCAGCACGTCACGATCGTCAAGGAGACGACCGACGGCGGCTCGACCAAAAACCTCAAGCTCTACCTCAACGGCGAGCCGATCGGCAGCGGGACGTGGTCCCGAACGCTGGCCGCCGGAAACATCGGCCTCGTGCTCGGCTCCTGGGGAGTCGGCGACGGCGTCGCCCAGCCCGACGGGCGCGAGCGCTTCCAGGGCCAGATGGACGAGCTCATGATCTACGACAAGGCCCTGAGCGCAAACGAGGCGCGCGCCCTGTATGACTCCTATAGCGAGGTGAAGCAGGAGATCGCCCAGGCAGGAGCGCGCGAGGATCTCGAAGGCCTCGTCGAACGCGCCGAGGCCATGCTCGAAGATGGTGACGGCAGCCAGGTGTACGCCGACCTCGGCAACGCGGTCGACGCCGCCGAGAAAGCCCTCGAGGGCACGGACCCCGAGGCCGTCGCCAGCGCCAGGAACGCCCTGCAGGCCGCCATCGATGCGATCGGCACCACCGTCGCCATCGACACCCATGACGTTCTGCGCGCCATCGACAACACGATCTTCGGCATCAACCACCGCTACGCCTTCAACGGCTACGGCTCCTTCGATCCCTCCACCATGAAGGTGAAGCCCGAGTTCCAAAGGCTCTACGAGGAAGCCGGTTTCGGAGCCGTCCGCTACCCCGGCGGCACCATCTCCAACCTCTTCAACTGGAAGGAGACCATCGACTGGGCCGACGGGCGCAAGCGGCCGACGGATGAGCGCACCCCGCAGATCCACGGCTTCTATAACAACCGCAACCAGGGCGGCATCGCCCCCAACTTCGGCCTCAAGGAGATCGGCGACTTCGCAGCGGACACCGGCTCCGAGATCGTCTACGTCTACGCGCTCGCACGCGGCAACGCCAAGGACGCGGCGGACCTCGTCGAGTTCCTCAACGCGGACAAGGGCACCAACCCCAACGGCGGCGTCGCCTGGGCCGACGTCCGCGCCGAGCTCGGCCACGACGAGCCCTACAACGTCCGCTACTTCGAGCTCGGCAACGAGATGAACCAGGGCGGACCCGACGGCACGGCCTCCCAGCAGTACTGGACCGCCAGCACCGGCAAGGGCGCGCTCGAGGCGTACATCGAGGGCGGCACGGCCTCGTTCACCAAGCAGAACGCCATCGTGCGCGGCGACTGGAACGACACGACCTCCCTCTCCGACGGGTCCGCCGGCCAGGAGTTCGGCATGCGCTACGCCAACGTCCCGCTGGATTCAGCCGATACGGGCTACGGCGATTTCAAGGCGGTCGACGTCGATAGCGTCCGCGTCTACGTGAACGATGAGGAGTGGACCAAGGTAGATAGCCTTAAGGACCAGGCAGCCGACGCCAAGGTCTACGTACTGGACGAGAAGACCGGCTACTTCACCTTCGGAGGAGACGGGCACGGCCAGGCGCCCCGGCAGGGCGCGCGCATCACGGTCTCCTACTCCGTCGATCGCGACGGCTTCGTCGATATCGCCGACAGCATGCGCGAGACCATGGGGCAGATCAACGCGGACCGCGCGAAGGAGGGCAAGGCCGCGGGCGAGATGCATGTCTACTCGAGCTTCGACACCGAGGGCTTCATCGAGGCGATGGACCGCAAGGGCTACAACCAGAAGTACGACGGCCTCACCATCCACCCCTACTCCGGCAACCCGGGCAACGACAACGACCCCGAGGCCTACTACCTAGAGGCCATGCGCCTCGGCGACGGCACCGTCGAGCACGTTCGCCAGAAGGCCGAGCTCATGAAGAGCAAGGCGCCCCACCTCGTACCCGTCATCAGCGAATACGGAATCTACAACTCCACCAACCAGATCGTCCGCTCGCAAGCGCACGCGCTCTACATCGTGCGCTGCATCATGGAGTACGCCGAGCTCGGCAGCCCCTATATCCAAAAGCACTGCCTCGTCGACTGGTACAACGAGGGCCGCGACGCCCTCGGCCCGACCCAGCAGGCAGTCATCCAGGCCGTTCCCGTGCAGGGCAGCGGCAGCACGGCAACGGGCGCGGGCGAGTTCACGTTCTTCAAGACGCCGAGCGCCAGCGCCTTCGAGATGCTCAACAGCTCCTTCGGCACCAAACTGGTAGCAACCAGCAGCCCCACCATGCCCAAACTGAAGAACGGCGTCGACCAGCTGCACTTCGCAGCCTCAACGGACGACGACGGCAACGCCTATGTGTCCATCGTCAACCTCGATCCGGGCAACGGCGACCAAGGCGATCGGACCGTCGTCAACATCAAGCTCGACGGCGTCGACCTAACCGGTCGCACGTTGGAGATCAAGACGCTCGCGGGCGATGCGCTCAACTCGCAGAACACGCCCGAGGATACAGACGCCGTATCCATCGCCGAAAGCACGGCGACGGCGACTGCGGCAACCCATAGGCTCGAACTCGAGCCGCACTCCTTCACGATCGTGAAGATCCCGGCGCAGGACGAGCCCGAGCCGGCCGACAAGCACACCGTCACCTTCGTCTCCGAGGGCGCGACCTTCGCGACCGCGACGGTCGACGACGGCAAACCGGTCGCCGAGCCCGGTCAGGCGCCCATCAAGGACGGCCACCTCTTCGTGGGCTGGATGCTCGATGGCGCGGCATACGATTTCTCCGAGCCCGTCACCGGGGACCTGACCCTCGAGGCGAGCTTCAGGGCGATCGACGGCGGCCAGGGCCCGACCGACCCCGGACAAGACGAGC
>USLT01000156.1 GCA_900555585.1 uncultured Collinsella sp. | reverse complement strand
GCGCCTGCTTTGGGAGCAGGATGTCGCAGGTTCAAATCCTGTCGTCCCGACCATATTCTTGCGGGCGTAGTTCAATGGTAGAACCCCAGCCTTCCAAGCTGATGACGCGGGTTCGATTCCCGTCGCCCGCTCCAGGTAAAAGCACAGGCCAGAGCATTTCGCTCTGGTCTGTTTTGTTTTTCTCTCATGGGAACGTCCCGACCGTGAGCTCGACCCAGTTTCCCATCTAGCTACCGTATAGGTGCGGTTTTCTACCTTTCATCGGATTCGGACCCCTATCATCGCCACAGGAGCGATCTCGATATGTAAGGCACCTTATACTTGCGACGTATTTGAGCGTCGGTCCAGGCAACCTGGAGGAGCGCTCGCCCGACACGTTGCAAAGGCGGTTACATGAAGACCCATCCCCTTGGAAAGACCGCGGCGGCATCGCTGATCGCCCTGACCGTCGCCACGGGCGCGACCGTCCCGGCGGTCGTCCTCGGCTCCCCCATCGCGGCCCTCGCCGCGACCCAGGACGCGACCGCGGCGCAGCTCCCGTCCGTCAGCTCCCGCACGCTGAGCGGCACAACCAACGCCCAGCCGTTCATCCCGCAGCAGACCGCCGGCAGCCAGCACTTCCGCATCCCCTCCCTCCTCACCCTGGAGAACGGATGGCTGCTCGCGGGCGCCGACGCGCGCTGGGGCTCCTACGGCGACTCCCCGCAGAACCTCGACGGGCTCGCCAGCATCTCCAAGGACGGCGGCAAGACCTGGGAGTGGCAGCTCGTCAACGAGTTCGTCGACTTCCCGAACGGCGTGTCCAGCGGCGGTAGCGCCAGCTTCATCGACCCCACCTTCATCCAGGGATCGGATGGCACGGTCTACATGGTCGCCGACGCCTGGCCGGCGGGAACGGGCATCTGGAGCGAGTCCGGAAAGAGATGCGAGAGCACCGGTTTCGACGACGACGGCAACTTCCTGCTCGCAAAGGGTCGCGCCGGCCAGTTCGCCAGCTCCAAGGGATCCGATTACACCTACTACTGCGACGCGTCGGCGGCGCGCGGCTTCGAAGTCGACGGGAATACGCGCGCGCTGCGCCCCATCAAGGATGCCGGCGGAGCCGAGACGGGCACATGGATAGACGAGTACTACGACCTCTACGCCGTCAAAGATGGGAAGGCGTCCCCCGTCGTCGTCAAGCAGCAGAATTCGAATAAGGACGTCCACGCCAACGTGTTCTACCAGAACAGCGAGTGGAAGGCCTACCCCACCTGCTACCTCTGGCTTGTCAAGGGCACCGTCACGGCGGACGGCATAGACTGGGGAGCTCCCCAGATCCTCGACGTCAAGCGCGATGACGACCAGCCCTTCACCGGGATCTGCCCGGGCCGCGGCCTCGTCGTTCCGCTCGAGGGCGGCGGCGAGCGCATCATGTTCCAGGTGTACGAGAGCCTCCAGGGCGGCAACGAGAAGGCGAGCGCGATCTGGAGCGACGACGGCGGCAAGACCTGGGAGCGCGGCGAGCGCACCGATAAGCTCGGCCAGTCCGGAAAATCGAGCGAGTCGCAGACCATCCTGCTGCCCGACGGGACCATCCGCATGTACTCGCGCAACGGAGCGGGCTTCATCTCCTACGCCGACAGCGCCGACGGCGGCAGGACGTGGAGCGAGTACAAGCTCGACCAAGAGCTCGCATACGTCGGCAACTGCATGGTCTCCTTCATCAACCTCGACGGCGGCCTCGTAGACGGATCGGGCAAGGCCTGGGGCAACCTCGTCGCCGCCTCCTACCCTCGCAGCTCGGGCCGAAACGACGGCGTCGTGCGCATCGGCTCCATCGACGCCGAGACCAACGAGGTCACGTGGCTGAACCAGAACGTCGTCCGCTACAACGGAAGGTTCCTCTACTCCTGCCTGACGCAGATCGAGGGCGGAAACCTGGGAATCGTGTACGAGAACCAATCGGAGAGCGACGGCGGCAAGGACGTCGTCTTCGACACGTTCTCCGTCTCGGACATCCTGGGCGAAGACTGGAGCTACATCAGCCAGGTGCCGCGTCTCGACTTCAACCATGGGCCCGAGAGCATGAAGGTCGGACGGGAGCAGAGGCTTGAGGCCGCGGTGGAGGGCGACGGCGACGTCTCGATCACCTGGAGCGTGGACGAGGCGGGCCGCAAGGCCGTCGCCCTGTCCGATACGGATTCCGCCACCACCACGCTCACCGCGAAGGCTGCGGGCAAGGCGACCATCACCCTCACCGCGCGCGTCAAGATCGACGGGCAGACCGTGTCGCTGAACGAGTCCTTCCGCGTCTTCGTCTCCGACAAGGGGACGACGGTCCTGCCCGACCGCTATGACGCGAACGCGATCTCGGCGACCTACGAACCGCCGTTCAAGGTGGTCTCGGGCGAGGTGAAGGACGGAGGCTACCTGATCCAGCGCGCGGGTAAGCTCCTCTACATGCACACGGGGACGGTGACCGACCGCATCGGGGGCGGGGTGTCGAACGGTGTCGTGAACCACAGCACCGAGGCGCGCTTCCCGCTCGCCCGGCAGACCTGGATCTTCGAGACCACCGAGAAGGGCACGACCATCAGGTCCGCCGCGACGGGCGATTACCTCAACGTCACGGGACAGCACGACGACGGGCTGCCCTTCGGAGGGGAACCCACCTACTTCGCCGTGGACGCGCAGGAAGACGGCACCTATCTCATCACGACCAAGGTGGGCGACGCCACCTACGCGATCGACCAGACCCCGAAGGGGAACTTCAAGTCGACGAGGCTCGATCGGCGCGCCTTGCTGCCCGGGGTGACCCTCGGAGCCGGCCAGGGGGTCTACACCGTGGCCAGCGACGGTCTCGAGGCGCTCGTCGCCGATGCCGACGCGCTGGACGACGCCTCCGGTTACACGCCGGAGTCGTGGAGCGTCTTCGCATCCGCCCGCGACGCGGCGCGGGCCGCGCTCGCCTCGCACGAGCCGACCCATTCCGACGAGGCCTCAGCGAAGGCGGCGAAGACCGAGCTGGACGAGGCCGCCCACACCCTGCACGCCGCGATGCTCGACCTTGAACCGGCCGCCCCGCA
>USLT01000155.1 GCA_900555585.1 uncultured Collinsella sp. | reverse complement strand
GTCGACAAGGTGGCCGCCATGAAGTCCACCTATCGCGAGCTGGGGCTCGACTGCCTGTTCGTGCTGGGCGGCAACGGCTCCACCAAGACGGCCAACCGCCTCTCGCAGGAGGGGCTGAACGTCATCGCCCTGCCCAAGACCATCGATAACGACACGTGGGGCACCGACATCACCTTCGGCTTCACGAGCGCGGTCGAGGTCGCGACCAAGTGCATCGACGACATCCATACCACCGCGAGCAGCCACGGCCGCGTCTTCGTGATCGAGATCATGGGCCATAAGGTCGGCTGGATCCCGCTGTACTCCGCCGTGGCGGGCGGCGCGGACGTCTGCCTGATCCCCGAGATCCCCTACGACATGGACAACGTGATGCGCGCCATCGACCGTCGCATGGAGTCGGGTGCGCGCTTCACCATCATCGTCGTCGCCGAGGGCGCGATCACGCGCCGGGACGCCGCGCTGAGCAAGAAGGAGTACAAGCGAAAGGTCGCGGCGAGGACGTCCCCCTCGATCGCCTACGACATCGCCCGCGAGATCGAGGCGCGCTGCGGACGCGAGACGCGCGTCGCCGTTCCCGGGCACACGCAGCGCGGCGGCCAGCCCGACGCCCAGGACCGCGTCTTCGCCACGCAGTGCGGCGTCGAGGCCGCGTTGGGCTGCCTGGAGGGCGAGTTCGGCTTCATGGTCGCCCAGCGGGCGGGCGCCATGTGCCGCGTGCCGCTCGCCGAGGTCGCGGGCAGGCTCAAGTGCGTCGACCCGGAAAGCGACCTGGTGCGCGAGGCCCGCGCCCTCGGCATCAGCTTCGGAGACGAGGCGTAGGGCGACAATGATCGAGATCCGAGACATCACCAAGACGTACACGACGGGCGACCTGGTCCAGCGCGCGCTGGACGGCGTGTCCGTGACGTTTCGCGAGAACGAGTTCGTGGCGGTGCTGGGGCCGTCGGGTTCTGGCAAGACCACGTTCCTCAACATCCTCGGCGGGTTCGACCACGCCGACTCGGGCGACATCGTGGTGAACGGCGTCTCGACCCGGGACTACGGCGACGCCGAGTGGGACACCTACCGCAACCACCGCGTGGGCTTCATCTTCCAGAGCTACAACCTCATCCCGCACCAGACGGTGCTCGCCAACGTCGAGCTCGCGCTCACGCTCGCCGGTGTCGACCGCGCCGAGCGCACGAGGCGTGCCATCGCCGCGCTGGAGCGCGTCGGGCTGGGGGCGCACGTGAACAAGAGGCCCTCGCAGCTCTCGGGAGGCCAGATGCAGCGCGTCGCCATCGCCCGCGCGCTGGTGAACGATTCCGAGATCGTGCTGGCCGACGAGCCCACCGGCGCTCTCGATACCGAGACGGGCATCCAGGTGATGGACCTGCTCGCCGAGGTGGCGCGCGAGAGGCTCGTGATCATGGTCACGCACAACCCGCAGCTCGCCGAGGACTACGCCACGCGCATCGTGCGCATCCAAGACGGCCGAATCGTGGACGACACGGATCCCGTCGCGCCCGCCGAGCTCGAGGCCGCCCGCGCCGCCTCGGCCGAGAACCCGGACGAGGGACCGGCCAAGCGCTCCTCGATGGGCCTGCTCACGGCGCTGTCGCTCTCCTTCAACAACCTCATGACCAAGAAGGGCCGCACCATCATGACGGCCTTCGCGGGCTCCATCGGCATCATGGGCATCGCGGCGATCCTCGCGCTCTCCAACGGCGTGAACGGCTACATCGCCAAGGTGGAGCAGGATACGCTGTCGAGCTACCCGCTCACCATCGCGCGGCAGAGCTACGACCTCACGAGCATGATGACCGGCGACGCGGGCGCCGACGGGGACTCGGACGCGAGCGGGCCGGGGCCTTCCGACGGCGACGCGAAGGCGCGCCCGGGGGCGGACGGAAAGTTCGACCCCGGAAAGCCCATCCCCGTGTTCACGATGCTGTCCGACATGTTCGCCAGCGTGAAGTCCAACGACATGGCGAGTTTCAAGACCTTCCTGGACAAGGACGCGCGCGAGTTGGACGGCGAGGTCTCGGCCATCCAGTACGACTACGGCATCGCGCCGCTCGTCTATAGCGCCGACGCGGCGGACGGCCCCGTCCGCCTGTCTCCCAACGCGCTGACCACGGCCATGACCGGCGGCGCGTCGAGTGGCGCGATGGCGGGCACCATGATGACGGGTGCGAGCGCCTTCAACGAGATGATCGATAACCCTAAGCTGCTCGACGAGCAGTACGACGTGGTGGCGGGCCGTTGGGCCAAGGAGGCCGACGAGTGCGTGCTGGTGCTCTCGGCGCGCGGCAAGATCTCCGACTTCACGCTCTACAGCATCGGCGCGCTGGACCCCGCCGAGCTGGCCCGCATGGTGGAGGGCACGATGGGCGGCGCCGGCGCCGTGGACGTCCCGCAGGTCAAGGAGGGCTTCACCTACGACGACGCGCTGGGCACGAGCTTCAAGGTGCTGGCGGCATGCGATTCCTACCGCAAGAACCCCGAGACGGGCGGATGGACCAACATGTCCGACGACGCCGCCTTCATGGCGCAGCAGGTCGCGAACGGCCTGGACCTCAAGGTCGTGGGCGTGGTCAAGCCGAGCCCCACGGCAAAGTCCGCGGCGCTCTCGCAGGGTATCGCCTACACGCACGGGCTCACCGACGAGCTCACGGCGCGCGCCGCGAACTCCGAGATCGTGAAGCAGCAGCTCGCCGACCCCGCGGTAGACGTCTTCACCGGCAAGCCCTTCGCCACGCTGCAGGAAGAGGCCAAGCGCGGCGTCGACCTCGCGAGCCTCTTCACCGTAGACGAGGCGGGTCTGCGCAGCGCCTTCAAGGTCGATGCGTCCAAGCTCGGCGCCGGCCTCGACTTGTCCGGGTTCGATTTCGCGGGGATCGACCTCGGCGGCATCGATATCGACGTCTCGGGCGCGCTGGAATCCGTCGACCTCTCCGAGGTCCTCGCGGGGGCTCCCATGCCGAATCTCGAGGGCATCCTCGGCGACCTGGAGAGCGACCCCGTGCTTGATAAGGCGCAGCTCGAGCAGGTTTCCAAGCTGTCGGGCGAGTTCGTCCAGCGGTTTATCACCGCCTGGTT
>USLT01000154.1 GCA_900555585.1 uncultured Collinsella sp. | reverse complement strand
GTCAGGACGAGCGACCCCGCTCGCGCGCTCGCGATCCTGGAGGAGGAGCTGCCCGGTGCGGCCCTGCGAGCAGAACCGGACGGCTCGATCATCGCCAGCGCGCCGGCCCGCCACGCCGCCGCGCGCTTCGGCGGTGCCGCCGCCGACTCGGCATCGAACGCGGCGCCGTCCCCGGAGGGCATAGCGAGGACGCTCACCGACCACGGCCAGCTCATCCTGGAGCTCGCCCACGTCGAACGCGACATTGAGGAGTACTTCGTGGAGCTGATGGGCGGAGCGGATGTGTAGCCTCCCGCTCCTCGGCGCCGCCACGACCCAGCTCGTGCCAGGCGGCACCGCCCCTTCCCTACTGGGGCCGCTCGCCCATGCGCGCATCGCGCTGCCGAACTTAGGGCAGATCGCACCCGCCATCAACCTCCTGATCGACATCGCGCTCGCCGCGTTCCTCTGCTACATCCTCCTCACCTCCTGGAAAGGAAGGTAAACCATGCTGAACCTCATTCGAGCCGACATCTACCGCTGCACGCGCATCCGCGGACTCCGCGGCCCCCTGTGGCAATATCTCTCCGTCGTACTCGGCGTCGCGATCCTCGAGGTCGGGCTCGACGCCTTCGTCATCTCGCAGGGAGGCGGCGGGCTCATGGCGCTCGATCCCCGACGGGACCTCGCCACCCCTTCCATCTTCCTCGGCCCCGCCCTGCTCGGAAGCATCTCGCTCGTCGGCATAGCGAGCACCTTCGGAATGATCGAGTACCTGTTCACGGACCTCAACGATGGATTCATCAAGTCCCTGACCTCATCGCTTCGCGGGCGCTTCTCCTACTTCCTTGAGAAGGCGGCCTTCGCGGGCATCTGGTCCGCGATCATGGTCGCAGCCGGCGCGGTCTTCCATCTCCTTTGCGCCTGGCTGCTGCTCGCCCTGCCCCTAGGCGTCACCTTCGCGGGCCTCGACGGCGCCGCCGAGTTCGGGGTCTGGCTTGCGGGCATCTGGCTGGCAACCTGGGCGCTCACCGTCATCTCCATGGCGTGCACCCTGCTCCTCCGTAAGAAGCTTCCCACGTACGTCTTCGCCTTCACCCTGGTCATGGGCGTCGCACCCATGCTCATCGCCACCGCCGCGCTGCTTGCGGGGCAGTCGCAGGCCCTCGCGCCGATCGCGCCGGCGCTGAACGCTATCGCCACGTGGATGCCCAGCACGGCCCTGGAGGTGCTCGGATACGGTGCCGTCGGCATCCTCGAGCCCGCGTCCTCCATGCCCCTCGCAGAGGGCCCTATGACCTCGCTGTACTCCATCTTCGGCTCGGGCCCCTCCCTACCGATCGTCGGACCCTTGCCGGTCGGCGTATGGGCCGTGCTCGTGGGCGCGCTCTGGGTCGCTGCAGGCAGCGCGCTGTTCGTTCTCGTAGCCCGTCGACGCGGCATCTAACCGCCAGCTGAAGCACGTCATCGAACCACCTCCCCTATCCGGATGACGGAAGGGGAGGTTCACGGATTTGGAGGTCACCATGTCCCCTGGAGCACTCGCCGTACTCATGCTCGCAATCGGCGTCCTCGCGGGCGCGCTCATCACGACCGCGGCGTATGCGCCCGAACTCCGTCGGATCTCGCGATTGCTCGACGCGAGGCGGGACGGCGGCGCGTCCGCCAACGCGCGCGCCACCATCGGCTCGCACGCCCCGGGGATCGCAGAGCTCGCCGAGGCAATCAATGGGGAACTCGACCGCACCATGCGGGCGCACGTTGCCGGCATGCGGGCCCAACGGGACTTCCAACGCGACCTCTCCGCGCTCTCGCACGACATACGGACCCCGCTCACGGGAGCGAAGGGCTATCTGCAGCTCGCCGTCGACGAATCGGACCCCGAGCTGAAACGGCGACGCATCGACGCCGCGGTAGAGCGCATCGACCGGACCTCCGAGCTTCTCGACGCGCTCTTCTCCTATACCAAGGCGAGCGACCCCGATCTCGCACTCGACATAGAACCCGTCGACCTCCGCGAGGTCGTCGAGCAATGTCTACTCGGGCACTATCCGGATTTCGAGCGCCTCGGATGGGAACCGGTCGTGTCGGGAGCGGACGCGCCGCGCATCGTGGAGGCCAACCGGCAGGCGCTGGAGCGCATCGTGGAGAACCTCGTCTCGAACGCGCTGAGGCATGGCAGCGACGCGCCGGTGATCGTTCTTTTCAACGAGTCCGAACGCCCCATCCTCAGGATCGAGAACCGCGTCGAGCGCCCCGAGGCAATCGACGTCGAGCACCTCTTCGACCGTTTCTACCGCGCGGACGCCGCACGGCAGGTCGGTGGGTCGGGACTCGGGCTCGCGACCGCGGCGAAACTCGCCGCGGCGATGGATATGTCGCTCGACGCAAGGCTCGACATGGCGCGGCTCACCATCGAACTGCGATAGCCATCGGTCGGCAAAGCGGGCGACTCCGCATCCATCTGCCGATACGGTCGTCCCATTTCCGGCCCGTCCATGCCAGAATGGGGGCGATTCCCGTTTAGGAGGTGCCCCATGAACGCCACCGCGCGCACGCCCCTCATCGCATCGATCGTAATCGTCGGCGCCTGCTGGGCGATCCCCGCCCTCCTGGCGAGCGTCGTCCCACCCGATGTGGGGATGGTCGCCATGATGGCGCTCCTCTACGCCCTTATCCCGATTGCTGCGGTCGTCCTCGGCCTGCTCGCGGCGAGCTCTGCGAGAACGCTCTTCTGGGTACCCGCGGCGCTCGGGATCGCCTTCGCGCTCCTGCTCCCCCTTGCGGTCGAGGGCAGCCAGGACCTCGCATTCCACGGCGCCACCTATGCTGTGATCGGCTATGCCGCCATGGGCCTGCGCGCTTGGACGACGGCTCGGCGTCAGAACTAGGCCGCCGGCCCGCGGTCAATCGCGTTTCCCGGCTCGTCCGCAAATTAGCCCCCTGCATACCATCCCAACGATTGCACAGGTAGAGGCGCTGCAAAACAGATTTTGCAGCGCCCAGCGGACCTCGCCGCGTAAGATGTACAACAGATTCGATGGCGGACGCGGCATATCCGCGGGACGCTCCTTCACGACCGGGAGGTGACGATGGACATCAGCAACCAGATCA
>USLT01000153.1 GCA_900555585.1 uncultured Collinsella sp. | reverse complement strand
TCGCAGCCGCCGCGGAGGGCCGCCTGCCGCTCGTCGCCGCCGGCACCATCACCCTTGCCGGCGAAGTCGCCGGTCTGGTCAGGGGATAGCTCCATATGGCCCTCGAGCATCTTGCCGTCTACGCCGTCTGCTTCCTCGCCTCGCTCCTAGGGCCGCTGTGCGGAATCGGCGGGGGCGTCATCATCAAGCCCGTCGTCGATTCCCTCGGCCTGTTTCCCGTCGCGGTGGTTAGCTTCCTCTCGAGCGCATCGGTGCTCGCCATGGCGCTCGCGACTTGCTTGCAGAACACCATCGCTGGTTCCTGGCATGTCGATATTCGCTCGCTGGTGCCCATCGCGGCCGGCTCGGCGGTAGGCGGCATCCTCGGGAAGATGGGGTTCGCATCCCTGGCGGAATCCCTGCCCGATCCCGAGATCGTCGGCGGGGTCCAGGCGGTCGTCCTCGTAGCGCTCGGCGCGATCGTTCTCGTCTATACGCTCAGGAAGCACGACGTGGTCTCGCTCGGCGTCTCGTCCGCCATCGCCCGCTTCGCGATCGGTGCCGCGGCCGGGGCCTGCTGGTCGTTCCTCGGAATCGGGGGAGGGCCGTTCAACCTCGCGCTACTAGCCTTCTTCTTCTCCATGGATAGCAAGCCCGCCGCGCAAGCCTCGCTGTTCATCATCGCGTTCTCGCAGACGGCCGGCGTGGGATACGGGATCTTGTCGGGCGGTGCGCCCGCGATGCCGATGGCGCTCCTGATCGGTTCCTGCGCGGCCGCCGTCGGCGGATCCGTAGCCGGCGGAGCGCTCGCTCGGCGGATCGAGTCTAAAGAGGTCGACCGGCTCTATCTCGCCGCTCTCGCCGCCATCATAGCGCTGAGCGCTTGGAACGCGGTGAGGTTCCTGCTCTAGCAAGCGATGGCGCGGCGTCTTTGCGTCCGACGCGCCCGAAGCCCCGCCGGTTCTCCTCGGGGGCTTTCCTGCTTACAGGAAGCGGTACTGGACGGTTCCAACGCCGACGCTGATGAAGTTGAGCGCGCGGGCGACCGCGGGCTGCATGTCGATGACGCGGCCGTGGACGTAGGGTCCGCGGTCGTTGACGTAGGCGATGACAGACCTGCCTCCATAGCGAATCTCGACGCGCGTGCCGAAGGGCACGTTGAGCATGGCGATGCCCATGGACGTCTCGGTAACGATCTCTCCGCTCGCCGTGGTGCCGCCCATGAAGCCGTCGCCGATTCCGTAATAGGAGGCGACGCCGGTCTTCCAGCCCGCATCCGGGGTCGTCTGCCCGCCCCCTTGGCCGCTGCCCTGGTTTCCACCGCCCTGCTGGCCCTGGTCGGGCTTCTGGCCCCCGTCGGGATCGGGCTTCTGCTCGGGCGCCGGATCGGGTGCCGTCTCGGGCTCGGCAGGGGGGCGCGACTGCTGCTCGGCCTGCTGGATGGCCTCGAGGGCCTCCTGCGCACGGCGGGCCGCCTCGGCGTCCTCAGCTGCGGCGCGGCTCTCCATCTTGCCCTGGGCCGTCTTGGCGCGCCCGAGCGCGTCGTCCGCCGCGCGCTGCTGCGCCATGGCCTCGTCCTTGGCGGCGCCGATGTCGTCGAGCTTGCCCTTGAGCTCGTCGCGCAACTCGTTGAGGTCCTCGAGGGCCCGGGTGTTGGTCGACTGGATGCTGTCGAGGTACTTGCCCATCTCGATGAAGCCGCTGATGTCCTTGGCGCCGAGCAGCATCGTGAGCACGCCCGCGGCCCCGCTATGCATCTTGTAGAGGTTGACGGCGGCGTCCGCCGCGAGCTTCTGCTGGGCGGGGAGGATTTCCTGCTCGAGCTTGATGACCTCGTCTGCCAGCTGGTCGACCTGGGCTTCGAGTTCTTGGGCGCGTGCGCTCGATTCCGCGAAGGCGGCGGTCGCCGAACGGACCTCTCCGTCGAGACGGGAGAGCTCCGCCTCGGTGGAGGCGGACGCCGCCCACGCCATGGGCGTTCCGCCCAGGGCCATAGCCGTTATGAGCCCGGCGACGCATGCCGCGCGCGCCGCGCGACGTCCTGGGACTCGGTGCTCCATGTGCATACATACCGCCTTCGATGGTGTTCTATCGCAAGACAGTATAGAGCAATATCCTCACCTTAAACTTGAACTTCAAGGTTTACACGCGAGCGACGCACAGGGGAGCCCGTCCTGGATCTCGCCTTCTGTCAAGGTCCAGGGTGTGGGGGGGGACGGGTTGGCGGACGGTTTACCTGCCGAGCCCGACATCGATGGAGGCGATGACGTCGACGCCAGTCCCCAGGATATCCGGGACCACGACGTCGCCCATCATGACGGGCGCATCGACGCTCGTCGAGCGAAGCACGTCCATCGCCTCGCGGCCCAGGTCGCGGGGGATCGGCTCGCGCGTGCGGACGGGGAGCAGCGCGACGTCGCCGGATCGGACGGGCACCGTCGTCGTGAGGACGCGAACCGGCCTCGTGATCTCCTGGCGGGCGAAGGCCTCTCCGCGGGCGCACCTGTTACCGGAGACCGATATGACGCGCTGGGCGCCGTCGGCGTCGTCGACGGTGACGGCGAGGCTGCATTCGGAGGGGCAGGTCGTGCAATGGAAGTTCAGGACCGAGGCGCTCATATCGTCTCCTCCTCGTCGATGCTCAGCGTGATCTCGGAGCCGGCGCGCGCGAGCAGCTTGGCCGGAAGCCGGAAGGATTCCATGATGCTCGGCTTGTAGGCGCGCGGCTTTCCCTCGAAGAGGGTCTCGCATCCGCTGGTTATGCGCATGCGCGCGGCCTCGAGCGGCCTGCGGACGCGGAACTTGAAGGTGACGGGCGCGTCTGTGCCCGCGATCACCTCGGGCAGGGCGTAGCCCGCCGCCCCGGACGCGTTCACGCGTATCAACGCCTCCTCCGTCCGGCCCGCGCCGTCTCCCAGGGCCCATGCGGCGGCGTTCGCGCCGGCTAGCTCCGCCTCGGCGGTGGCGTTGTCGGCGAGGTCGTGCACGTGCAGGACGTTGCCGCAGGAGAAGACGCCGGGTTGCGACGTCATCAAGCTCTGGTCCACGACCGCGCCCCTCGTCCTCGGGTCGATCTCGACGCCGGCCGCCTCGGCGACCTCGTTCTCCGGGATCAGGCCGACGGAG
>USLT01000152.1 GCA_900555585.1 uncultured Collinsella sp. | reverse complement strand
AGAAGAACACCATCGTCGAGATCCGCTCCGCGGCGGGCGGCGACGAGGCCGCGATCTTCGCCGGCGACCTCTTCAAGATGTACCAGCGCTTCATCGACAGCAAGAAGTGGAAGATGACCGTCCTCGACTCCAGCCCCAGCGAGGCCGGCGGCTTCAAGAGCATCGAGTTCAAGGTCGAGGGCGACAAGGTCTACTCCGTCATGAAGTTCGAGTCGGGCGTGCACCGCGTCCAGCGCGTTCCCAAGACGGAGAGCCAGGGCCGTATCCAGACGTCGACCGCGACCGTGGCGGTGCTTCCCGAGGCGGAGGAGATCGACGTTCAGATCAACCAGTCCGACCTGCGCATCGACACCTATTGCGCCTCCGGCCCCGGCGGCCAGTGCGTCAACACCACGTACTCCGCGGTTCGCATCACCCACCTGCCCACCAACACGGTGGTCCAGTCCCAGGAGCAGCGCTCCCAGATCCAGAACCGCGAGGTCTGCATGCAGATGCTGCGCGCCCGTCTCTACGAGATGGAGCTCGAGCGCCAGCAGGCGGAGCTGGGCGCCGAGCGCTCCAGCCAGATCGGCCACGGCAACCGCTCCGAGAAGATCCGCACCTACAACCAGCCGCAGGACCGAGTGACCGACCATCGCATCGGATTCAACTCCACCTATAACGGCGTGCTGCTGGGCGACCAGCTGCCGAGCGTCATCGAGGCGCTCGCAGCAGCCGAGCGCGCCGAAAAGCTCGCCCAGGCCGTTTAAGGCCCGGCGCGGCAACCACGTGCATGGGGAACCCGCTTCGGATGCGATTCGAAGCGGGTTTTTCTCATTCGGGGGGGGCTTCGCCCCGTCGTGTTCGCTCTAGCGAGTTTTCATTCGAATCGAAGCGAAGACGCCATGCGCGGACGGGCGGTTTGCCGGCCTATCGAGGGGTGCGCCCCCGCGCGCCCCGAGGGCTGGGGCGATATGAAGTAGAATCGCCAGCGAAATAGGAGATGGGCGAGCGGGTCTCGCGCGGTAGGGGACGCTGAAAGGAGCGGGTGACATGGCGGAGCAGACATGGACGATCCAGTCGTGCCTCGATTGGACGAGGGGGTACCTGGAGCGCAAGGGGGACGAGCGGCCTCGCTATACAGCTGAATTGCTGCTGACGTCGGTCACGGGGCTGTCGCGCGTGGATGTCTACACCAATTACGATCGCCCGCTGTCTCGTGGCGAACTCGACCGCATGCACGATGCCGTCGTGCGCCGAGCGAAGGGCGAGCCCGTCCAGTACATCGTCGGCTCCACGGGCTTCCGCATGCTCGATATCATCTGCGAGCCCGGCATCCTGATCCCGCGGCCGGAGACCGAGGTCCTGGTCGGGGAGGTCCTCGATTTTCTCGATCGGGAGGTGCTCGGAAGCGACGGTGAGCCGCGGCGCGCCAAGCGGGAGCTCCCCTGGAACAGCGAGGTCGAGGCGGCGATCCGCGCCGAGGCGGCGGCTTCGGCGGACGGCGAGTCCGATGGCGCCGCCGGTGACGAGGCCGAGCCGGAGGACGGTCCCGCGCCCGACGCCCCCGCCGATGAGGGATCGGCCGCCGTCGAGGTCCCGCACGCGCGCGTGCTCGAGGTCGGATGCGGCACCGGTTGCATCTCGCTGTCGCTGGCCGTCGAGCGCGCGGGGCGGGTCTCCTGCGTCGCCACGGATATCAGCTCCCAGGCGACCCGCAACCGCGAGGCCCTGGGGGTCGATGCCGCCGCGGTCTCGATTCGAGAGGGGGACCTGGTCTCGCCGATAGGGGATGACGAGGCGGGATCTTTCGACGTGCTCGTGTCCAACCCGCCCTACATTCCCCGCGCCGTCATGGCGGAGCTGCCGCACGAGGTCGCGGACTTCGAGCCCGAGCTCGCGCTCGAGGGCGGCGAGGACGGTCTGGATATCTTCCGCCGGCTCGTCGAGGCTGCGCCGTCGATGCTGCGACCCGGCGGATTGCTGGCGTGCGAGCTCTACGAGGGATCGCTCGATGACGCGGCGAGGATTTGCTGGGAGGCGGGCATGGTCGACGTTCGCATCGTCGAGGACCTGACCCGCCGTCCGCGCATCGTGCTCGCGCGCCTGCAGGCGTAGATGCTAAGGGGAGGAAAGATGATGACGAGGGTTTACGGGGCGGACGGCGACCTTGCCGCCGTGGGCGACGCCCTTAGGTCCGGCGCGCTGGCGCTCGTACCGACGGAGACGGTGTACGGCGTGGGCGTCGCGGTCGGCGCTTATGAGTCGAGCGGGGAGCTGCCGGGTCCGGAGACGGGATACGGGCGCATTTTCACCCTGAAGCTCCGCGACACCGCGCAGACCGTTCCATGGCTGGTCGACGGCCCCGCCGCGCTCGATGAATTCGGTCTGGACGTCCCCGATGCGCTGCGCGTCCTCGCCGAGCGGCTGTGGCCGGGGGCGCTGACCATAGTGGTGAAGGCGTCCGCCAGGGTCCCCTCCTTCATGCGCGCCGCCGACGGCACCGTCGCCTTGCGCGCGTCGGCATCTTCCGCCGTCCAGCGCCTGATCGGGCTCGCGGGCTCCCCCCTGGCGGTGACTTCTGCCAACACCCATGGGGCGCCGGCTCCCGCATCCTTCGTCGACGTCGAGGCGCGTATTCTCGAGGGGGTGGACGTCGCGGTCGATGACGGGGCGACCGCGTGCCGCGACGCGTCGACCATCGTCGCCGTCCGTGACGGCGCCGTCGAGATCCTCCGCGAGGGCGCGCTGTCGCGGGCATGCATCATGGAAGCTTTGCGTGTATAGCCTGTATAGGGCTTGCAAATTTACTCATTTGCCCGGTTGCGATGCTGCCCGTACAGAGGGCTGTATCCTATCGCATTATTTTGAATGGTCGCAAGACCCGGCGAGATGAATAGCTGTCGATAGGGCACACGGCTAGCTGTTGTGTGCCAATAGGTTGTTTACACCTATGATGCGCGACATGGGCGGGAGGCCCCCGCACGCGCTGTGCGGACGGTCCCAATTACAGCGCTCGATGAAGGCCGGGAGGGCGGACGCCCTCTCGGCCTCGCCGTCCCAGGCCCGGGCGTACTGCCGCTCCTGGGCGATCGTCCTGTTCATCCGCTCGACCTTGCCGTTCTGCCAGGGGC
>USLT01000151.1 GCA_900555585.1 uncultured Collinsella sp. | reverse complement strand
TCTCGAAGAAGTAGATGGACATGCGCAGGTTGACGTCGCCCACGCCCTCGATGGTGAGGCCGACCGCGTTCTCGCCCGGATCGAAGACGCCGTCCTTGCCGGTGCAGTCGTCCTTGAACTTGAGCAGGTAGTTGCCGTTCTCAAGGGCGAAGACGTCCTTGGTCTTGCCGGAATACACGAGTTCCTGGGTCATGGCGGTAGTCCTTTCACACAGCGCCGTATGCTTTGACGGTGAGAGTGTACAACAGCGGGCGGCTCGGGTACCGGCTCATTGCTTAAGTTGGAAAGCGACGATACAGAAACTTAATAGAGCTGGGGTTACGTGCGGTTTCTATTTGCACCGGATGTTATATATGCGACGATGTTTCATATTTCGTTGCGATACTCGCACCGTCGACCCTGGCCCTCTTCCATACGGCGATAATGGAGGGTATCGGATGTGCGGAAGAGGGATCGGAGGATGCTCGCCCATGGGTGCGATGGCGTGGAAGATTCACAGGGAGGCCTGCCTCCGGGCGGCGTCTGCGGTCGAGCTCGCCGCGGCGGACGCAGCGCTCGACGCCGCCGTCACGGGCGGATGCTTGACAGCGGCAGCGGATTCCGCGCTGCTCGCCGCGGGCGCCCACGAGCCCACGCCCACGCCCTACTTCATACTGGACGAGTTGCTCGGTGGCCTTGGGCTGGGGGAGGGCGATCGCCTGCTCGACGTTGGGTGCGGATCCGGCAGGGTTCTGGCGTACGCCGCGGCCGTCGGGTTGCCTTGTCGCGTCACGGGCGTCGAGCTCGATGCCCGGCTTGCCTCTTTTGCTACCGACTGGGCGCGGCGGTACGAGCATCTCGAGGTCGTCTGTGGCAGCGCCTTGGACCTGCCCTTGGGCGCTTATACGCATTTCTATCTATTCAATCCCTTTGACAACGACATCTTGCTGAGATTTCTCGACCGTCTGGAGGGGCAGGCCGAGCGATCGGTCGTGCTCGTCCATATGTCGGATAACGGTGAGGGCTATTCCTATCTCGGCCGCGCGGGCTGGGCTCTTGAGCGCGAGGGGGAGTTTTACGAGCACCGCGATGCGGGCGGATCATCGTTTCCCGTCTTCGGATGCCCTCAACATTACTCGATCTGGCGCTTCGAGCCGTCTTTTCGTGTGGTATAAAAGAGTCATCGTTCAAGCACGATCACAATGAAATGATTGCACGCGCTCCGGCCAGGGGTACCCCCCCGGTCGGGCTCTTCGCGTGTCGAGGTGCTTGGGCGTGCCGCACGCACATCGAGAGTAGAAAGCCGGGAAGCATCCATATGACGCGCGACAAGATCAAGCCGATTCTCTTCAGCATCATCAAGCACCAGGACGGGGACGCCCTCAGGCGCCAGATCCCGCGCGATATCGTGGCGGGCGTCGTGGTCGCGATCGTGGCCATGCCGCTTTCCATCGCGCTCGCCATCGCCTCCGGCGTCGGTCCGGAAGCGGGCCTTTACACCGCTATCGTCGCAGGGTTTTTGATCGCGTTCCTGGGCGGCAGCCCCGTCCAGATCTCCGGCCCCACGGCGGCGTTCGCGACCATCGTCGCCGGCATCGTCGCCTCGAGCGGCATGGAGGGGCTGGTCGCCGCGACCATCATCGCCGGCGTCCTGCTCATCTTGATGGGCGCCTTCCGTCTGGGCACACTCATCCGCTTCGTGCCCTATACCATCACCACGGGATTCACCGCCGGTATCGCCGTGACCATCGTGATCGGCCAGCTCAAGGACCTGTTCGGCCTGAGCTACCCGGCCGGCACCCCCACCATCGAGACGATGGACAAGCTCTCCGCGGTCTTCGCCAACTTCTCCACGTTCAACGTCGAGGCCCTGCTGGTCGGGCTCGTTTGCCTGGCGGTCCTGGTCCTATGGCCGCGTGTGAGCGCCCGCATCCCCGGCTCCCTCGTGGCGGTCCTCGTCGGCATCGCCATGGTCGGCGGCCTCGGCATGGACGTCGACACCATCGGCGACCTCTACACCATCGAGGCGGGGCTGCCGCAGCTCCATCTTCCGCAGCTGAGCCTCGGCCTCTTCCGCGAGCAGTTCGCCAACGGCTTCACCATCGCGATCCTCGCCGCCATCGAGTCGCTGCTCTCCTGCGTCGTCGCCGACTCCATGATCAGCTCCCACCACCGCGCCAACATGGAGCTCGTCGCCCAGGGCGTGGGCAACATCGGATCGGTCATGTTCGGCGGGATCCCCGCCACGGGCGCCATCGCGCGAACCGCCGCCAACGTCAAGGCGGGCGGCCGCACCCCCATCTCCGGCATGGTCCACTCGCTGGTGCTGCTCGTCGTCATGGTCTGCCTCATGCCCTATGCGGCCCTCATCCCCATGCCGACGATCGCCGCCATCCTGCTGCAGGTCGCCTACAACATGTCCGGTTGGCGCACGGTGGTGCACCAGGTCCGCACCGCGCCCAAGAGCGACGTCGCGGTCCTCGTCGTCACCTTCCTGTTCACCGTGGTCTTCGACCTCGTTCTCGCGATCGGCGTCGGCATGATGATCACCCTCGTGCTGCTCATGAAGCGCTTGAGCGACGAGACCGAGGTGCGCGGGTGGAAGTACTACTGCGATGAGGACTCCGAGGTCACCCACCTGCGCGAGCTGCCGCGCTCGGTCCGCGTCTACGAGATCAACGGTCCGATGTTCTTCGGCATGACCGACCAGATCGCCGACATCTCGGTCAAGGAGTTCACCCGCTACCTGATCATCCGCATGCGCGGCGTCCCCTCGCTCGACTCCTCGGCGATGAACGCGTTGGAGAACCTGCGCGAGTACTGCGCCGAGAACGACGTGCAGCTCATCATCTCCCATGCCAACGAGCAGCCCATGAAGACCATGGAGCGCGCCGGCTTTGTGGACAAGGTGGGTCGCGAGCACTTCCGCGCGAGCATCGACGACGCGATCGCCCATGCCCGCGAGCTGCTGGGGGAGGACGCCTAGCGCCGCGGCGTCGCCGTCCGGCGCAAAAGGGGCGCGGGCAGCATGGAAATCCGCTGCATAATGCATCGCCCGGGTTCCAGCGGGGCGCCATCGCCCGCGCGTGCCGCTACAATACGTACCGTTTGAATCCCAAGGTATAGGCGGCGCGCCACGAGGGCTCGCGCCGACATGTTAGA
>USLT01000150.1 GCA_900555585.1 uncultured Collinsella sp. | reverse complement strand
ACGAGGGGGTCGAAGCCCGCGGCGGGCTCGCTGCCCGCGTTCATGGCGACGACGACCGTCTGGCCATCGCGGCCGCCCTGGGAATCCGAACCGGAACCCTGGGAGCATCCGGCGAGGCCGCCGAGCGCCCCCATGAGGGAGCACGCCCCCGCGGTCGCGACCAGGCCGCGGCGCGTCATGCACGCACCATCGTAACGAGTATCCATGCCAGACTCCATCCGTGTTACGCATCTTGCGTTTCGTGTTACCGAGACGCGCATATGCTACTCTTCGAGCGCTTAAGCCGCAAGAATGAAATGCCTGGATGAGGGCGTTATATACCACACTCTGGACCCATCTGTCAGTAATGGGCCCCAAACGAGCTAGATTGGCGAGGACCGGGACCCGTCGCCGCCCCGCGACCCATCGGCGGACTCGCGCTCGAGCCCGAGTGCCGGCAGCAGGTCCTCGGCGCGGTTGGGAACGCGGTCGAGGATGACGGCGTCGAGCGCGCGCGAAAGCAGCTCGCCGATCCGGGGGCCGGGCGCCACGCCCGCGGCGATGAGGTCGGAACCGGAGATCGCGAGCATCTTGACGCAATACGGCTCCCCGTTGGCAACCAGCTCGCGCGCCATCTCGCGCATGCGCTCGATCTCGTCGACGTAATAGAAGCATTGGAACGCCTTGCCGAGCGTATCGGCGCGCTTGAGGTCGAACAGCTCGCCCATGAGGCGGGGCACGTCGCGCCCCTCGCGCGACAGCAGCGACATCGCCTGCAGCAGCGAGGCGCGCTCCGGGGCGATCGGGAGGTCGTGGTACCTGATAAGGGTGCAGACATCTTGCACCAGATGGTCCGCGAGACCGAGCCGGCGCATGATCGCGCGGGCGATTCGCTCCCCCGCCTCGGGATGCCCATAGAAGTGGCCGTTGCCCGCCTCATCCATGGTGTAGCAAGAGGGCTTGCCGATATCGTGCAGCAGTGCGGACCACATCAACGATGGGGAGACGTCGGAGGACGGGTCCCCGCCATCTATGCGGAACGCGGAGAGCTCCCCGGCGACCGTCAGGACGCGTGCGATGTGCTCGTACACATCGAAGGCGTGGTAGCGGCTGTGCTGGTCGAACCCGCGGCAGACCAAGAGCTCGGGAATCGCCGCGCACATGAGCTCGGGGTACTTGAGCATCGCATCCCCGCCGCGACGCGTCGCGAGGATCCCGCCGAGCTCGATGCCCACGCGCTCGCGGGCGACCGCATCGAGCAGGGGCGCGCAGGACGCGAGTGCCGAGGCGGTCTGCGGTTCAATATCGAAGTCGAGCCGGCAGGCGAAGCGGACGGCGCGGAGCATGCGGAGCGCATCCTCCTCGAAGCGCACGCGCGGCACGCCGACGGCGCGTATGAGGCCCGACTCGAGGTCCTCGCGACCGTGGAAAAGGTCGAGCACGCCGCGGTCGGGGTGCCATGCCATGGCGTTCACGGTGAAGTCCCTGCGGGCGAGGTCGTCCTCCACGGACCCCACCGCGACGACCTCCTCGGGATGGCGGCCGTCCGTATAGAACCCATCCTTGCGGTACGCGGTGACCTCGATGCGCTCGCCATCCGCGATGGCGGTGATCCCGCCGAACTTGATGCCGCTTCGAACAACGTCGATGCCCGCGTCGAGCAGCGCGCGCTCGGACTCCTGCCAGGAACCGGAGCAGCACATGTCGACGTCATGGCTCGGCGCGCCCAGCAGCGCGTCGCGAACCCATCCGCCGACATACCACGCCTCCAAGCCGGCGCGCTCCAATGCCTGGAGCACGCGCAGCGAGGCGTCGCTCGGAATGCAGCCGTTGAGGTTCGCACGTTGCCGTTCGATGGTGTTCTGAGCCATTTCGCACCTTTCTGTCTGTACCAGTATAGCCGCAATGCAAAAAGGGTCGGCGGACGCATGCGTCCACCGACCCGTGCGCCCCGTCCGGAAGCACCGGAAGGGGGCATGCTATGCAGCTTGCGCCGACTAGCGAGGAAGCTTGCGCACGGTGATGCGCTTGCTGTACTCCTCGACGTTGGCGAAGTCGCCGAGGCCGACGCTCTCGGCGACGTTGGCGCCGGTAGCGAGGGCGAGCTTGAGCGCGTCCTCGACGTTGTCGCGGTCGTCGTACCACTTGTGGAGGAACGCGGCGAGCGTGGAGTCGCCGGCGCAGACGGAGGAGACGAGCTTGATGTTGAACTGGCGCTGGGCGTACCAGATGTCCTCGCCGTTGGAGAAGTAGGCGGAGCCGCGGCTGCCCATGGTGAGCAGGACGTTCTGAACGCCGACCTCGTGAGCCATGGCGAGGGCGCGGCGGGCGTCGTCATCGGGATCGATGGTCACGCCGAAGATCTCGCGCATCTCGTGATGGTTGGGCTTGATGAGCAGGGGCTTCTTGGAGGCGAGCTCCTTCAGCTTGTTGCTGGAGAGGTCAAGGACGACGTCGGCGCCGCGGGCCTGGGCGTGGTCGACGACCTTGTCCAGGAAGTCCTTGGACGCGCGGGGAGGCACGGAGCCGGAGACGACCAGGCAGTCGAGGTTGCCGGCGGTGTCGAGGATCTTGTAGAGCTCCTGCTCGTTTTGCGGCGTGATGGGAGCGCCCGGGTTGAGGACGCCGTACTCATGCTCGCCGTCATTGAGGTAAGCGCAGATGCGGGTGATGCCGTCGACCCACACGGGGCGGCACAGGCAGCCCATGTTCATGGTCTCCTCGACGATGAACCTGCCGGTGAAGCCGGCGAAGAAGCCAAGGGCGACGGAGTCGACGCCGAACTTTTTGAATGCGTAGGAAACGTCCAGGCCCTTGCCGTTGGGCGTGTAGCTCGCGGAGCCGGAGCGGACGTTCTCGTCCGGGATCAGGCCGTTGCACGAGACGGTCATGTCGACTGCGGGATTCGCGGTCAGCGTATAGAACATATTGCCCCCTTATAGAATGCGGACGAGAGCCCTTCCGACGATGCGGCCGAAAGGACCCCGTCCGTAATGACTAGCAGCTCGAGAGCCGCACTTCCCCTAGCGGGCAGCGGTCTCGAGGATCGCCTTGACCTCCTCGGCCGTCGAGCAGGCAAGCGCACGCTCGGCGAGCTCGTCGCAGTCGGCCTTGCTCCACTGGGAGATGGTCTTGCGGGCGCGCAGGATGCTCGGCGCGGACATGGAGAA
>USLT01000149.1 GCA_900555585.1 uncultured Collinsella sp. | reverse complement strand
CGGCGCCGTCCCAGCCGGGCGGCGGTGCCCGCCCGCAGGCGGGCGGTCCCGCTCCCGTCCCCGCGGGGGTCGACCACTCGAGCGGCCCCACCGTGGTCCCCGAGCCCGATATCGACGCGCAGCGCAAGGCATGGGAGGACGAGCAGGTGCCCTACGATGATGCGACCATAGCCTCCTATGAGGATGGTGACGACGCGCCGCCGATCGACCTGCCGCCCGCGCCCTCGGCGCCCGCCGCCCCTGCTTCCGCCGGACCCTCTCCGCGCTCGGATTCGCCGGCGTCCCCTATGGCCAAGCCCGCCGCTCCCGGGGCCATGCCCTGGTCCAACTTCGAGCCGGTCAAGGAGGAGATCCCGCAGAGCGAGAAGGAGGCGAAGGAGATGCTCGGCAGCATCTTCGGAGCCGGCGTGGTGTTCAAGCCCGCCGAGTAGCGGTCCTCCCCGCCGTGGCTGTGTGCCATGGGTGCGCTCAGGGGCCTGCGGGCCGACCGGAGCGGTGTTCGGGCGCCCGCCGTGGTACCATTTCCGACGTCTCGATTTCCTGCGCACCGGGAGCGGTGCGCGCGCCTTTAAGGAGTTCGCATGGCTGGTATGAATATGCAGCAGATCATGAAGCAGGCCCAGAAGATGCAGGAGCAGCTCGCTGCCGCCCAGGAGAGCCTGAAGGACGTCACGGTCGACGCCTCGGCCGGCGGCGGCATGGTCAAGGCGACCGTGAGCGGCGACCTCGAGCTCGTCTCCATCAAGATCGATCCCGATGCGCTCGATCCCGAGGACGTCGATCTGCTCCAGGACATGATCGTGGCGGCCGTCAACGAGGCTATCCGCGGCATCAGCGAGGTCGCTGGCAAGCAGATGAGCTCCATCACCGGTGGGCTCAACATCCCGGGCATGCCGGGCATGCCCTTCTAGCATGTCGGCCGATCGCAGCCTGCAAATCCTCCTCGACGAGCTCGGGCGGCTTCCGGGCATCGGGCCCAAGTCGGCCCAGCGCATCGCCTACCATCTGCTCGAGGCCGACGCCGAGGAGGCGCGCCGCCTCGCCGAGGCGATTTTGATGGTCAAGGACGAGGTGCACTTCTGCAGCCGTTGCTTCAACTACGCGACGGGCGACGAGTGTGCCATCTGCGAGGACGCCTCGCGCGACCGCGGGCGCATCTGCGTCGTCGGCGAGCCGCGCGACGTCTCGGCCATCGAGCGGACGGGCAGCTACCGCGGCCTGTACCACGTGCTCGGCGGCGTGATCAGCCCCATGGACAAGATCGGTCCCGACCAGCTTCGCGTCCGCGAGCTGCTCGCCCGCCTCGGCAGCGAGGAGGTCGAGGAGGTCATCATCGCGACCAACCCCAACATCGAGGGGGAGGCGACCGCGAGCTATCTCGCGAGGACGATCAAGCCCCTGGGCGTCACGGTCACCCGTCTGGCGAGCGGCCTGCCCGTCGGCGGCGACCTCGAGTACGCCGACGAACTCACCCTTGGACGCGCCATCGAGGCGCGCCGCGTGCTATGACGGCGGTGCGATAGCGAAGGCGGGCGAGCCGTTTTCCTTCCTTGTTTCGAGCGGTGGGGCCATGGTCTCCACCGGTCGTTTCGTTTGAAGCAGAATCACCGACTCGCCTCTTCCCGCAGGGGTACAATGAATCCGCATGGGGATTTTATCCGTAAGGACGAATCGCTTCTGCGAGCGTTCGTTTTGTGCAACCTCCGGGCGCACCGCGGCCGGAGGGCATGTATACCCAAACGAGAGGAGAGGGGTATATGGCAGATCGCAAGTTCAAGTCTATGGACGGCAACGAGGCCGCTGCGTACGTAAGCTACGCGTACACCGAGGTGGCGGGCATCTACCCGATCACGCCGTCCAGCCCGATGGCCGACCATGTCGACCAGTGGGCCGCCCAGGGCAAGAAGAACATCTTCGGAACGCCCGTCAACGTGGTCGAGATGGAGTCCGAGGCCGGTGCCGCCGGTGCCGTCCACGGCTCGCTGGGCGCTGGTGCCCTCACCACCACCTACACGGCCTCCCAGGGCCTGCTGCTCATGATCCCGAACATGTACAAGATCGCGGGCGAGGGCCTGCCGAGCGTCTTCCACGTCTCGGCCCGTACTGTCGCCACCCACGCGCTCAACATCTTCGGCGATCATTCCGACGTCATGGCCTGCCGCCAGACCGGTTTCGCCATGCTCGCCGAGGGCAACGTCCAGGAGGTCATGGACCTTTCGCCCGTCGCCCACCTCGCCGCGCTCACCGGCAAGACGCCGTTCGTCAACTTCTTCGACGGCTTCCGCACCAGCCACGAGATCCAGAAGATCGAGGTCATCGATCTGGACAAGGTGGAGAAGCTGCTGGACCGTCAGGCGCTGGAGGACTATCACGCCATCGCCATGAACCCGGAGCACCCGGTGATGCGTACCACCGTGCAGGGCCCCGACGTCTACTACCAGTCTCAGGAGGCCAACAACGGCGCCTATGACAGCATCCCCGCTGTGGTAGAGGGGTATATGCAGGGCATCAACGAGATCACCGGCCGGGACTACCACATTTTCAATTACTACGGCGCCAAGGATGCCGACCGTGTCATGGTGATGATGGGCTCCGCCTGCGAGTGTGCCCGTGAGGTGGTGGACTATCTGTGTGCCAAGGGCGAGAAGGTGGGCCTGATGCAGATCCATCTGTTCCGCCCCTTCGACATGGAGTATTTCCTGAACGCCCTGCCCAGAACGGTGAAGAAGATCGCCGCCATGGACCGCTCCAAGGAGCCGGGTGCCATTGCCGGTGCTGTGTATCTGGATGTGTGCGCCGCCTTTGCCAACCGCAGCGACGCCCCGGAGATCTACGGCGGCCGCTATGGTCTGGCCTCCAAAGACGTGACACCCGCCCAGCTGAAGGCCGTGTTCGACAACATGAAGGATGAAAGCGGCAAGCACCTGTTCACCATCGGCGTCAACGATGTGACTCACCTGTCTCTGGATGTCCATGAGCCTCTCATCACCGAGTCCGCCGACACCGTGTCCTGCAAGTTCTGGGGTCTGGGCTCCGATGGTACGGTGGGCGCTAACAAGAACTCCGCTAAGATCATTGGCGACTACGCCGGTATGTATACGCAGGCCTACTTCGAGTACGACTCCAAGAAGTCCTACGGCATCACCAAGAGCCACCTGCGGTTCAGCAAGA
>USLT01000148.1 GCA_900555585.1 uncultured Collinsella sp. | reverse complement strand
GCGACCTGTCCCTGCTGATCCCGTACGAGAAGGCGACCCACGAGATCACCTCGGAGCTCATCGGGCGCGGCCACAGGCGCATCGGCTGCCTCGTCACCGAGGGCAGGCGAACGCCCGACTTCATACACGGGTTCAGGCGGTGCCTCTTCGAGCACGGCATGGCGTTCGACGAGTCGCTCATCCACACGGAGGTCAGCGCCGAGCTGCTCGGCAAGATCGGCAGCGGCGAGCTCACGGGCATCGTCTGCTCCCATTACCAGATGGCCAAGAAGCTCCACGCGCGCCTCACCGCGCTCCACTACCACACGCCTGACGACGTCTCCATCGTCTCGCTGCGCAACGACTCGGGAACCTCCTGGATCGACGACCCGGGCGATGCGATATCGACATACACCATCAGGAACTCCGACTTCGGGCGCCTCGCGTGCGAGCGGTTGATCGGCAAGATGACCGGGAAGGCGGTCGTCAGCGACCACTTCGACGGGCTGCGCCTGAACAACGCCAACTCACTCGGGGTCCCGCCGACGAGCCACGCCAAGCACGCGGTGGTCGTCGGCAGCATCAACATCGATACCAGGCTCGCGGTCCCCGCACTCCCCGGCGAGGGCACCACCGTCACCACCGACCGCTCGCTCGTCTACCCCGGCGGCAAGGGGGCGAACCAGGCCGCAGGCCTGGCCAAGCTCGGCCACCGCGTCACCCTCGTGGGCGACGTCGGGACCGACGCCTCGTCCGACCTCGCCTACCGCACGCTCGAGCATTGGGGCGTCGACACCTCGGGGGTCTACCGCAAGGCGGACGTCGAGACCGGCAAGGCCTATATCTTCGTCGACACGCAGGGCGCATCGATGATCACAGTGCTCTCGGGCGCCAACGCGTTCCTCAGCGCCGACGACCTCGCGTCGCGCGAACAGCTCTTCGAGGGCGCGCAGTACTGCCTCGTCCAGACCGAGATTCCGCTCGACGCCGTGCGCGCGGCGCTCAAGACCGCACACCGCCACGGAGCGCACACGATCCTCAAGCCCGCGGCGTGCGACGAGCTTCCCGACGACGTCCTGCAAGAGGTCGACATCCTCGTCCCGAACCGCTCCGAGCTGGGCGCCATCATGCCGGGACCCGGCACCGTCGAGGAGCTCGCCGCCCGGCTCGCCGAGCGATGCGGCGGCACCGTGATCGTCACGCTCGGTGCGGACGGGTGCTACCTGCACAGTCCCGAGCTGCGTCGCCATTTCCCCGCTGCCGACTTCGAGGCGATCGACACCACCGGCGCGAGCGACGCCTTCATCAGCGCGCTCGCCGCGCGCCTCATGGCAGGGGACCCCCTCGAGAAGGCGATCGAGCGCGCCAACTACGCCGCCGGGTACAGCACCACGCGCCAGGGCGTGGCGCAGTCGCTCAT
Source organism: uncultured Collinsella sp. (assembly GCA_900555585.1). Lineage (GTDB taxonomy): Bacteria > Actinomycetota > Coriobacteriia > Coriobacteriales > Coriobacteriaceae > Collinsella. The sequence continues at coordinate 1,782 of USLT01000148.1, read as the reverse complement.
CGACCGCTACGGCCTGGAGTGCGCAAACGTGTAGCCGCCACAGGGGCGGTGACCGCGTCCGGCCCGCAATGCGCGCTCGGACATCGCCGCGGCGCCCCCCTGCCCCGCTAGCGATCCTCCCAGGGCGTGACGACGAGCTTGAGGCAGCCGTCCTCGTGCGCCTCGAACGCGCGGTAGGCCTCGATGATGTCGTTGAGCGGGTAGCGGACAGAGATCAGGCAGCTCGTGTCGATGCGGTCCTCCTTCACCAGGCGCATGGTCTCGCCCATGTTGCACGCGTCCACGCCACCGGTCTTGAAGACGAGGTTCTTGCCGTACATCTGGTGCAGCGGCAGCGTCTGCGGGCCCTCGTACATGGCGGAGAGCACCACCACGCCGTGCGGGCGGGCGATGCGCCAGGCCGTCTCGAAGGTGTTGGAGCCGCCGGCAGCCTCGATCACGCTGTCGGCGCCGCGCCCGCAAGAAAACTCGCGCACAGCGGCTTCCACCGCGCCGAGGTCCATGTCGCGCGCATCGATCACCTGGTCTGCCAGGCCGCGCTCGCGGGCGAGGGCCAGGCGCTCGGGAACGATGTCGATCGCGACGATGCGAGCGGGCCCATGCAGGCGGGCGCACATCATGGTGGCGAGCCCGACCGGTCCGGCGCCGATCACGGCCACCGTGGAGCCGGGCTCGATCTCGGCGATCTGGGCACCCCAGTGGCCCGTAGCCACGATGTCGCCCAGGAAGAGGGCGTCCTCGTCGGTCACGCCCGCGGGGATGGCCTCGCAAGTGCGCTCCGCGTGCGGCACGCGCACAAGCTCGGCCTGGCAGCCGTCCGCGCAGCAGCCCAACTCCCAGCCACCCTCCACGCAGTTGTTGACCCAGCCGCGCTCGCAATAGAAGCACTCGCCACAGAAGGTCTCGCAGCTCACGGCCACGCGGTCACCAGGACGAAGGCCGCGAACGCCCTCGCCCACCCGCTCGATGACGCCCACGAACTCGTGGCCGAGCACCGTATCGGGCGTGGCGCGTGGAACGGCGCCGTGGATGATATGCAGGTCGCTCGTGCAGATGGTCGAGCACGTCACGCGCACGACGGCGTCGGTGGGCGCCTGCAGCCGCGGCTCGGGCCGATCCTCGAGCGCGATATGTCCGCTACCGTCGTGTACCAGGGCTTTCATAAGGGCATCCCCCTCGAGTATTCGCATGGCATGAAAAAGCGCCGCGTGGAACCGAACTTCCGCGGCACCCGCGGGCGGCAGTAGCCGCACACGGGAAGTTTTCAACCCAGGCGCGTGTGATCGATGGTCATCTTCAAGGCCGCGAGGCAGTTCCAAACGCAAAACCGCACAGGACTAGAAACTACCAATAACGAGCAACTCGAACGGATCAACCCCATCTGAACAAATCATAAAAATGAAAACGCCATGGGTTCGGAACGGCAAACTCCGCTAGAACATGGCCTCGTCCAGCTCGACCGTGAACGTCTCGGTCTGATTTACCAGGTCGAGACCGAGCTGCAGGTCGGAGATGCGCCGATAGAGCTCCTCGTAGTCGGCAAACGCCTCCTTGGTGTCGAAGTTGGCGTACTGGTACTCGATCATGCCCTTGCCGCCGAACATACCGCTCTCCAGGCGCGTCTTGGGCTCGACCTCGCGCAGGCGCTCCAAGCGCCGGAGTTTGCTGTTCATCTGCGCCAGCTTGATGAGCGCCTCGTCCACGGTGATGCCCTCGTCTGGGATCACCGTCTGCGCGTTGAACAGATGGAGCGCGTGGCGGATACGGCGGATCGTCTCGTCA
>USLT01000147.1 GCA_900555585.1 uncultured Collinsella sp. | reverse complement strand
TCAGAAAGGTTCCCTCCCCCCTCCCAAACCCTCCCCTCTCCCTCCAAAGACTTTCGACTGGTGGGGAGGCCGCGCGGAGGGAGTCCTGTTTGGCGGAAAGGCGAAAAGGATGCAGGATATCCGTCATACTCTCTCAGTAGGACGATTGCCTTGCCGCGCTGGAAAGGTAAAAAGGCGGCGGGAAGGCCGTTGTTTTTTCGTGTGCCGTTGTCATGAAAGGGAATCGCAGGATTCTCTTTTTTCTTTGCAGACCTTTGGAGCGTATTGTGGAACCTTCGCGTCGCCCTCTCATTGAAATTGAGCATGTGTTTGTGACCTATCCGGGTACGGAACGGCATATCCTGAATGATTTTAACCTCACACTCTACGAGGGGGAACATGCCGTCATCCGCGGCGGCAACGGCGCGGGCAAGTCCACGCTGCTCAACATGATCGCAGGCGTCTACGCGATCGATTCGGGCGTGATCGAGCTGGACGGCGAGGATATCTCCCGCCTCCCCGAGCCCGCCCGCGCCAAGTACCTGGGCCGCGTCTTCCAGGACCCGATGCGCGGCACCGCGGCCGACATGCAGATCGACGAGAACCTCGCGCTCGCCCGTCGCCGCGCGCAGCGCCGCGGCCTGCGCTGGGGCATCACCAAGGGGGAGCGCGCCGAGTACGCCGAGCTGCTGAAGACACTCGACCTGGGGCTCGAGAAGCGCATGAGCGCGAAGGTCGGCCTGCTGTCGGGCGGCCAGCGCCAGGCGCTCACGCTGCTCATGGCGACGCTCACCAACCCGCGCGTGCTGCTCCTCGACGAGCACACCGCCGCCCTCGACCCCAAGACCGCCGCGAAGGTCCTCGAGCTCACCGAGCAGATCGTCACCGAGCGCGGCCTCACGACCCTCATGGTCACCCATAACATGAACGACGCCATCCGCTTGGGCAACCGCCTCATCATGATGTGCGACGGTCGCGTGATCTACGACGTGTCCGGCGAGGAGAAGAGGCGCCTGACCGTGCCAGATCTGCTGCGGAAGTTCGAGGAGGTCTCCGGCGGCGAGCTCGCCAACGACCGCATGCTGCTGGGTTAGCGAAATGGGAATAACAATAGGAGCCGGCTAAACACGAGTCCCGCCGTGGGAGGAACCATGAAGCTCCGCATCTCTTCGAAGCTCGCGAGCGTCTACAGCGAGGTCAACGTCGTGGACGCCGACGGGGCGCTGCGATTCTCGACCATGACCGACCCGCTCTCGTCGCCGCAGGTGACCAGGCTTCTGGACGAGTCGGGTCAAGAGGTGGCGCGGTACTCGACCGCCCGCGCCGACGCGCGGGAGCGCAAGCACCGCATCGTCATGGCGGACGGGACGTCCTTCACCGCCACGCGCAGGTTCCGCGTCTCGGCGAGCACGAGCGAGAGCACCATCAGGGTCGCCGGCTCCGATTGGGTCGTGTTGACGCAGCGCGCATGGAGCAGCAGGTTCGAGATCCGCACGGAGGGGGAGCGCGTGCTCGCGCGCGCCAAGCAGTTGCAGGCGCTGCGCGGCGACGCCTACGACGTCGACATAAAAGATGAGGAGCACCTCGTCGAGATGCTCCTCCTGTCGCTGATCGCCCGCTCCGTCATCCGCGGGGACGCTCCCAGCCCGGTCTAGGTGCCGTCGCGCTAGCGGCTGCGCAGCGGCTTGTTGCCGTTGCGGAATACCAGGTAGCTGTAGATATAGATGACCGCGCACGCGATGACGATCGACGCGAGCAGGATGGCGGGCGCGGCGCCGTCGAGCATCGGGGAGAAGAGGCCCGCGGCCGCCGTGGCGATGCCGGCGATGACCATGGCGATGCCGCCGACGCGGTGGGTGAGGCGCCAGTTCTGGTCGTTATCGAGCGCCCACGGCGTCTTGCAGCCGAAGGTGTAGTTGCGCTTCACCTTGGGCAGGTAGTTGCCCAGCAGGACCAGGCCGACGCCCACGACCACGCCGACGACCATGCCGAGGGGGCTGGCCGTCTCGGGCAGGATGCCGAAGACGGTGAGCTCGGTGGTCCACGTCATCCCGATGAGGAAGAGCGTGAAGAGAGCGACGAATTTGGTGTAGAACGAGCCCATGCGAGCGTAGGCGCTGCCGCGCGGGTCGATGTTGGGCAGGACCTGGAACAGGGCGAGCAGGCCGAGCGGCAGCAGGTCGAGGCCGAGCATCGCCGTGCGGCTGCTCCAGTCGTCGACGTTGCCCGCGGCGTCCCAATGCGTGGGCACCATCTCGGGCATCTGCGGGAAGAGCGCGAGGTGCCCGAGGAAGCTCGCGATGCAGATCGCCGCCAGCACGAGCAGCGCGCGACGGTTGATGGGCGAGTTGCGCCCTCCCTTGCCGCCGTCCGGGGTCGCCGCGTCGGGCTGCTGGTCGCGGATGTTATCGGTCATGGGAATCGCTCCTATCGGTGAAGGTGAGAAACCAGCTCATGAGGTCTTGCAGCACGGAGGTGTTGAGGCTGTAGACGATGGATTGCCCGCGGCGCTCGGCGTCTACGAGGCCGGCCGCCTTGAGGGCGTTGAGGTGGTGGCTGATGGATGGCTTGGTCATGTCGAAGTGCTCGGCGAGCTCACCGGCCGTGAGGTCGCTGGATCGCAAGAGCTCGAGGATTCGCCGTCGCGTGGGGTCCGCGAGCGCCTTGAACGCTTCCCCTCCCATTGGTGCTCCTATCTCGATTGATTGGTACGGAGTCGGCGCGCGGGTCCGCTGCAGTTCGGAGCGCGCTGATGGTTAGAGAATTAAACAATAATCTAAATAAGCTGTCAAGAGAGGGATTGCCCGGCGCCCTGCGGCGTGTTTTCGACCCGGGTGTCGGGGGAGGCGCGACCCGTTGTGCAATCCCGCCGACTTTTCCCATCGATTTTGGAAAACGGCGAGTATGCCGGCGTGCGGGGGCGTTTTCCCAGGTATTTCACTTCGTTGGGGAGGGTGTACTTCGAGCATTCGAGAATCGATGGGAAAAATCGGAACATTTGCACCGCGCCGCACTGAATCTCGCAGCTGCTACACTAGGAGGTTGGAATATATATGTCCTTACCGCAAAGGAAAGGGTTTGGTATGGATCGCACCAAGATCGCCCAGCTATATGCAGACGCCGAGGCCCTCGGCGGCCAGCAGGTCACCGTCGCCGGATGGGTCAAGTCCGTCCGCGACATGAAGAACTTCGGCTTCGTCACGCTGAACGACG
>USLT01000146.1 GCA_900555585.1 uncultured Collinsella sp. | reverse complement strand
CAAGACCGAGCACAAGTTCATCCTCTACGTCTAATCCGCGCCCAGCAAAGGGATACAGGCTTATGTCAGATACCCAGAACAACCGCGAGCTCGCCATCGAGGTCAACGACGTCTCCATGGTCTTCAACATGGCCAGCGAGCAGCTCAACAGCCTCAAGGAGTACTTCATCAAGATGATGAAGCACGAGCTGTTCTTCAAGGAGTTCCGCGCGCTCGACCATATCTCGTTTCAGATCCCCCGCGGCGAGGTCGTGGGCCTGGTCGGCACCAACGGATCCGGAAAGTCCACGATGCTCAAGATCATCGCCGGCGTCCTCGAGCCCACCGAGGGCGAGGTCATCGTCCGCGGCAACATCGCGCCCCTGATCGAGCTCGGCGCGGGCTTCGACCTGGAGCTCACCGCGCGCGAGAACATCTACCTCAACGGCGCCCTGCTTGGCTACACCAAGGAGTTCATCGAGGAGCACCTCGATGAGATCGTCGAGTTCGCCGAGCTGCGCGACTTCATGGACATGCCGCTCAAGAACTACTCGAGCGGCATGGTGGCGCGCATCGCCTTCGCCATCGCCACGGTCACCGAGCCCGATATCCTCATCGTCGACGAGACCCTCTCCGTCGGCGACGTCTTCTTCCAGGAGAAGTGCGAGCGCCGCATCCAGAGCTTCATCGACTCCGGCAACGTCACGGTACTGTTCGTGAGCCACAGCATCGAGCAGGTCGAGCGCCTGTGCCAGAGCGCCGTGTGGATCGAGCGCGGCAAGCAGCGCATGATCGGGCCGGTCAAAGAGGTGTGCGAGGCATACCGCAACCAGTTCAACTAGGGGCAGCCCATGCCGTCGATGCAAGGACCTTCCGCCTCGGCGGGGGAGGGCGCGCCGCTCTTCTCCATCATCATGCCTTGCTACGACGTAGCTGGCTACATCGATGCGGCTATCGACGACATCCAGGCCCAGTCGGTGTCCGATTGGGAGCTCATTTGCGTCGATGACGGCTCCCCTGACGACGTCGCCGCACGGGTGGCCGCTCGAGCCGATGCCGACCCGCGCATCCGGCTCGTCGGCCACGAGTCTAACCAGGGGCTGTCCGCCGCCCGCAACACGGGGCTCGCGCACGCCCGCGGCCGCTACGTCTGGATCCCCGATCCCGACGACGGCTGCGACCCCGAGCTGCTCGCGACCGTCCTCGCCGAATTCGTCGTCTTCGGCTGTCGCGAGCGGTACCTGGATGGTTCCGGCGCGGTCCGCGACGAGCGGGACGTCCTGCCCCCGTTCGATGGGGCCTATCGCGGTCGCGACCTCCGTGAGCGCGTGCTCGATCTAGAGGAGTCGACGCTCTATGGCTACGCTTGGAACAAGGTCTATCGCCGCGAGGTCCTCGACGGCCTTGTATACGAGTCGACCCCGTTGATCGAGGACATCCTCTTCAACATCGCGGTGTTCGACCGCGCCCGCTGCGTCGCCGTCGTCGCGCGGCCGCTGTATCGCTACGCAAAGCGCCTGGGAGCCAATCTGACCAATAAGTTCGTGCCCGAGTACTACGAGGTCCACCACCGCCGCATCGCCGAGCTCTACGCCCAGCAACGGCGGTGGAGCATCGCCGACGAGGCCGTTCGCTCGCGCCTGGGCTCGCTCTATGCCCGCTACATCATGTCCGCCCTGGAGCGCAACTGCGACCCCCGCGCGCGGATGCGCCATGAGGATCGCGTCGCGTGGTGTCGCCGGCTCCTCGCCGACCCGCTCTATCAAGACCTCCTCCCGGTAGCTCGCTCCCGGGGCGGTCGCGCGCTCTCGCTGTGCATCCCGCTCGTGCGTTCGGGCTCGGTCCTCGTCCTCATGGCGCTCGGCCGCCTGATCCATATCGTTCGCGACGGCTTCGGCGGGGGATACGCCCGCCTCAAGATGCAGAGGTGACGCGCATGTCTGACACGCAGAACAAGGTCCTCTCCATCGCGATTCCCTCCTATAACGTCGAGCGCTACCTGCGCCACGGTCTGGAGTCGTACCTGGACGAGCGACTGGCCGGCAGCCTCGAGGTCATCGTCGTGGATGATGGCTCGACTGATTCCACCCGCGCCATCGCCGAGGAGTTCCGCGACCGCGAGCCCCGTATCTTCCGCGTGGTCTCCAAGGAGAACGGCGGCCACGGCTCCGCGGTCAACGCGGGGCTCGACGCCGCGACGGGCAAGTACTTCCGCGTCATCGATGGAGACGACTGGGTCGATACCGACGGGCTCGTCCGCCTCATCGAGTGCCTGCGTGGGCTCGAGTGCGATTTGGTCGTCGACAAGAAGCGCGAGTTGGACATGGTCACGGGCGCCAGCGAGCTGTTCGCGCTCGCCGACGGCGTCTCGGTGGGGGAGCCCATGCCGTTCTCCGCGGTCTGCTCTAACGACGCGGCCGTCGCGCAGATCATGATCCATACGCTCACGGCCCGCACGGACTACCTGCGCCGTATCGGGCTGCAGCTGCTCGAGCACACGTTCTACGAGGACTACGAGTACATCGTGAAAGCGAGCGCCCCCGCGTGCGACATCGCCTTCCTCGATATCGAGGTCTACCAGTACCTCGTCGGCAACGCTGGCCAGAGCGTCAGCCACGCCAACTACGTGAAGCGCTGGGCCGACCATACGCGCGTCGTGGACGAGATGCTTCGCTACCTCGCCGCTGCGGAGGCCGGCGCGCTCGCCGTTCTGCTCGAGCCGCACGCGCTCGAGTTCCTGCGCCACAAGGTTCATCTGATCATCGACACGCATTACAACATCGCCCTGCTCTTCGACGCCGACCGCGCACGCGGCCGCCGCCGCGCGCTGCAGTTCCGCGACGAGCTGAAGCGCACGAACCCCGAGCAGTGGCGCATCGGCGAGAAGCGCTACCGCACGGCGCTCTCGCTCAACCGCCTCGGGATCTCCTATGACCGCCTCGACAAGATTCGCGCCGCGCTCGGCAGGTAGCCGCGCGTCCGGAAGGGTAGAACATGGATAAGAAGCGCATAGCCATCTTCAGCATCGACGCCAAGCTCGGCCAAGAGGTCAAGGGCGCCACGCGCTACGTCTTTCTTGCCGAGACCCTGGTCGCTGCCGGCTACAAGGTCGACTTCATCACCTCTCGCTTCCAGCACTGGGAGAAGCGCCAGCGCGATCTCGACGCGTTCGATTACTCCGCGCACTCCTTCAACATCAAGTTCATCGAGGAGCCCTTC
>USLT01000145.1 GCA_900555585.1 uncultured Collinsella sp. | reverse complement strand
TGAGCAGCGCCACCTTCTGCTCGACGACCACCACCGTGACGCCCGCGTCCCGGTTGACGCGGCGCAGGGTCTCGAACACCGCGCGCGAGCTCGCCGGGTCCAGCGCGGCGGTGGGCTCGTCGAGCACAAGCACGTCCGGCTCGAGCGCGAGCACGGCGGCGATGGCGACCTTCTGCTTCTGGCCGCCGGAGAGCGTCGCGATCTCGCGGTGGCGCAGGTCGGCTATGCCCGCGGCCTCGAGTGCGCCCTGCAGGCGGGGCTCGACCTGCCCGCGCGCGACGCCGAAGTTCTCGAGGCCGAAGAGCAGCTCGTCCTCCACCACCGACGCGACCATCTGCGCGTCGATGTCCTGCCCGACGCTGCCCACCGTGCGGGCGATGTCGGTGAGCGAGACCTCGCAGGTGTCGCGCCCGGCGATCCTCACGGCGCCGTAGAGGCTGCCGCGGTGGTGGTGGGGGATGGCGCCGGACAGCGCCGCGGCGAGCGTGGACTTGCCGGCGCCCGACGGGCCGATGACGCCGACGAACTCGCCGCGCCCGATGGCGAGGTCGATGCCGTCGAGCGCGCGGTCCCGGGAGCGCCGGTAGGCGTAGGCGACGCCTGCGAGGGAGATGATCGGTTCCATGGCTGCCTTTCGTGTGCGGGGGGGCGTACGGTCGCGCCCTAGGGGCGCTCGACGGGGCGCGGGGCCTGGGCCTCGGCGTCCAGGGCGCTGCGGACGGGCAGGTAGAGCGCGTGGACGAGGATCGCGTTGAAGACCGCGGTGGCGCACACCACCGGGAGCATCGCCGCGGCGAGCTGCGCGGCCGCGCCGATCATGGCCATCTTGGCGAGCATGAAGATGACGCCGGAGACCAGGGTCGCGACGAAGGTGCCCGCCGCCGGGGTGACCCTGGCCGCCGCCCCGCGCATGCCGAGGCGCGCGAAGCCGGCCATCACGAGGGCGGCGGCGCCCTCCGCGGCGAAGTCGATGAAGGGCGAGGTGGTGGTCAGCTGGATGACGGCGGCGGAGACCAGCCCGATGCCGAGGGCCTGGCGCGCGGTGGGGCGGATGATGAGGATCGCCAGGCAGAAGGCCGAGATGATGAACTCCGGGCTGATCATGCCCGCCGACACGGCCGAGACCGCCTTGCCGACGGTGAAGTTAAGGATGAAGCCCGCTGCGAGCAGGATGCCCAGCAGGATGAGCGAGCGGACGTCGAGCCCCTCGCAGGGGGCCGCGGTCACGACGCGGGGCGATTCTTCGGTGGTCATGGGTCTTCCTCTCTGGGTGCGCGGGGCGCGGGTGGTCGGGTCCGGCGCGCGCGGCCGTCCGCCGCGGGGCCTCGGCAAAGAAAAAGGCCCCCGGTCAAACCGGAGGCCTGGCATGCGCGTGGATGGCTATGGCGCGATAGGGCTCACCGTCGACCGACCGGGATCGGATCGCGCCACCACCAGTTATTGAGGGAGGTGCTTACCATGTCCTGCATGTCGGTGGCTCCTTTCGCGCGTCGATGCCGGCGGCGGTCCGCCGGTGCGGACCCCTTTCGCGTTGGCTCGGGACTATAGCACAGCCGCGGCGGGTTTCAAGCGGGGTTTCGGCGGGTTGCGGATGGTTCTCGCCTCGCCCGCGCCCTATCTGGCCGAGCCCAGGGGCGAGAAGTCGTCGATGATGATGTCCAGCGCCGCGGGGACGACGCGCGCGCTGAAGGAGCCCGTGCCGCCGGGGATGGGCTCGCCGTCGAACTGCATGGCGAGCGACGGGGTGCAGGTGACGCGCGCCTCGCTTGCCTGGAACATCGTGAACTGCGGGCGGCCGAGGCCCTTGCCCGCCTTGTCGAGCACGCCGGCCAGCAGCGTGGGCAGCAGCTCCACGGTGCGCGCGGGCTCGATCACGGCGATGTCGATCTTGCCGTCGTCCATGCGGCAGTCGGGGAAGAGGTTGATCTCGTTTTGGATGATCGAGGTGTTGCCGACCATGCAGCCGATGCCGTCCAGCTCGTGGACCTCGCCGTCGCACTCGATGGTGAAGTGCGCGACCTGGGGGAAGGGCGTGGCGAGCCCGGCGAGCATGTAGGCGACCTCGCCCATCTCGCCCTTGGTGGCCTCCGCCTTCTCCATGATGGTGGCGTCGAAGCCGGTGCCCGCGATGATGATGAAGCCGTGGCTGTGCTCGGAGCCGTCGGCGTCCGTCCAGCTGATCTCGCCCATGTCGACCTTGGCCGTGCGGCCGGCGCGGCAGGCGGCGGCGAGCGCGGCGGCCTCGGGCGCGTTGCCGATGTTGTTGAAGAAGAGGTTGGCCGTGCCGGAGGGGAAGACCAGCACGGGCACGCCGCTGCCGGCGAGGCAGTTGAGCAGGTTGGAGACGCTGCCGTCGCCGCCGGAGACCACCACGCGGTCGAAGGTCGCGGCGTCCGCGGTCGCGTCCGACGCCTCCATCGAGTCCCCGAGGAACCTCATGACGACCTCGTCTCCGGTGGCGGAGAGCGCGTGGGCGAACGCGAAGACCTCGTCGGAGCGGGGGCCGGATGCGAGGTTGTGGATGATGAGGCAACGCATGCGCTTTTCCTGTTCTTGCGTAAAGGCGGTTATAGTTACAGTGTCGTAATCCTACCCCGCGGAAGCGGTACGAAACACATTTCCGGGTGAGCAATGTATATCTCCACGCATGATGAGCTGTCTGCGTTCTGCGGGCGCGCCCGCGCCTTCGATGCCGTCGCGGTCGATACGGAGTTCCTCCGCGAGCGCACCTACCACGCGCGCCTGTGCCTGGTGCAGGTGGCGACCCCCGAGGAGTGCGCCGCCATCGACCCGCTCGCGATCGGGGACCTCTCGCCGCTGGTCGAGCTCATGCGCGACGAGACCACGGTCAAGGTCTTCCACGCCTGCTCCCAGGACATGGAGGTCATCAACCACTCGCTCGGTGTGCTGCCCGCGCCGATCTTCGACACGCAGGTCGCCGCCGCCTTCCTGGGCGAGCGCATGCAGACCTCCTACAACGGCATGGTGCACGCCTTCTGCGGCGTGACGCTTCCCAAGAGCGAGTCGCTGACCGACTGGTCGCGCCGCCCGCTCACGCCCGAGCAGCTCGAGTACGCGCTGGACGACGTGCGCTACCTCATCGACGCCTACGGCGTCATCCGCGAGCGCCTGACCGAGCTCGGCCGCATGTCGTGGGTGCTCGACGAGCTGCGCCCGCTGGCCGACCGCGCCCACTACGAGGTCGACGAGCGCCTGGCGTTCCGCCGCGTGAAGCGCGTCAACTCCCTCACGCGCCGCCAGCTGGCC
>USLT01000144.1 GCA_900555585.1 uncultured Collinsella sp. | reverse complement strand
ATCGCAGGTCTCGACGCTCCTCGGCATCGCTTACTCGGAATCCTGCTGGCTGCAGCCGTCGCAGTCGCACGAGTCGCAATCGCACCCGTCGCCGCAGCCGCGGGAGCGCGCCGCGCGCTCGGAAGCGAGGGCGGCCTTCGCGTCGGCCAGCTCCGCGGTCTCGCGGATGGCCTCGAGCGCGTCGGGCAGCATCCCCGCGGGCAGGCCCTCCTCGAGGGTGGCGTCGCACATCGATGCGAGCTCGGGGTTGATGGGCAGGCGGCCCAAGACGTCGACGCCGTATTCGGCCGCGACCTCGTCCAGGCGGCTCTTGCCGAAGACCTCGATCCTCTTGCCGCAGTCCGGGCACTCGATGTAGCTCATGTTCTCGACCACGCCGAGGACCGGGACGCCCATCTTGTCAGCCATGTTGACCGCCTTGGCGACGATCATGCTCACGAGGTCCTGCGGGCTGGTCACCACGACGATGCCGTCGACCGGCAGGGACTGGAAGACGGTGAGGGCGACGTCGCCGGTCCCGGGGGGCATGTCGACCAGCAGGTAGTCGAGCGGTCCCCAGGACGTCTCGCTCCAGAACTGGCGGATGGCGCCGGCGATGACGGGTCCGCGCCAGAGGACGGGGTCGGTCTCGTTGGCGAGCAGCAGGTTGCTCGACATGACCTTCACGCCGTGGGTCGAGATCTCGGGCAGCAGCAGGTTGCCGATGCCGTGGGCGCGGCGGCCGCTCATCCCGAACATCTTGGGGATCGAGGGGCCCGTGATGTCGGCGTCGAGGATGCCGACCTTGTGGCCCGCGCGGGCTAGCTCGATCGCGAGGGTCCCCGTCACCAGGGACTTGCCGACGCCGCCCTTGCCGGACAGCACGGCGATGACGTGCTTGACCTCGGAGAGGTTGTTCTCCTCGAATTGCTGGGGCGCGGCCTGCGCGCCCGCCTGTGCATGTTCGCAACCCATGTATCAGGTCCTTTCGGTTTGATCGTGCTTTGGATGCCCACCATTGTACCCCTGCATGGGAGCTTGTCCCCGCGCTTCGTGGCGAGCCTATGATACGTACAGATGTTCGCACTATCGGGGCTTGGTTGCGCTAGACTGTCAGACAGCCAACCACATATCCAGATGGGAGCGTTCCCCCATGCCAGATTCATCCATCGTCATCCGCGGCGCACGCGAGCACAACCTGCGCGACATAGACGTAGAGATCCCGCGCGACGAGCTCGTGGTCATCACGGGCCTGTCGGGCTCGGGCAAGTCGAGCCTTGCCTTCGACACCATCTACGCCGAGGGCCAGCGCCGCTACGTCGAGAGCCTCTCGAGCTATGCCCGCCAGTTCCTCGGGCAGATGGACAAGCCGGACCTCGATTCGATCGACGGCCTCTCGCCCGCGGTCTCCATCGACCAGAAGACGACCTCCAAGAACCCCCGCTCGACCGTGGGCACGGTGACCGAGATCTACGATTACCTCCGCCTGCTCTTCGCGCGCATCGGCACGCCGCATTGCCCCGAGTGCGGCCGCGTCATCGAGCGCCAGACGACCGACCAGGTTGCCGATAAGATCCTGCAGGTGGGGGAGGGTCGCCGCGCCTTCGTTCTCGCACCGGTCGTGGTCGGCCGCAAGGGCGAGTTCGCCAAGCTCTTCGAGGACCTCCGCGCCGAGGGCTTCTCGCGGGTGCGCGTGGACGGAGAGGTCCGCGGGCTCGACGAGGAGATCTCGCTGGATAAGAAGTTCAAGCACACCATCGAGGTCGTCGTCGACCGCATCGTCATCCGCGGCAACGGACTGGGGCGCATAGCCGAGGCCGTGGAGCAGGCGACGCGCCTGGCGAATGGCAACGTGAGCGTCTACATGCTGCCCGACCGCGACGCCCCCGAGGGAACCGAGGGCGACCTGCTGAGCTATTCGCTCGCGCTCGCGTGCCCCGAGCACGGCCACTCGATCGACGACCTGCAGCCGCGTGACTTCTCCTTCAACGCGCCCTACGGAGCCTGCCCGGAGTGCGACGGCCTGGGATTCAAGAAGGTGGTCGACGCCGAGGCGCTGATCGAGGACCCGAACCTCTCGATCGACGAGGGGGTCTTCGGGAGCTTCTTCGGCAAATCGAACTACTATCCCCAGATCTTCCGCGCGCTCTGCGCGCACCTGGGGGTCGAATCCACCACGCCGTGGAAGGACCTGCCCGCCCGCGTCCGCCGCATCTTCCTCGACGGGTTGGGGGACAAGAAGATGCGCGTCGACTACCGCACCCAGGACGGCCGCGATACCTGCTGGGACACGAAGTACTCGGGTGTGCGCAACATCCTCTACGAGCGCTACATAGAGACCACCAACGAGAAGACGAAGGCCAAGCTCGAGCGCTACATCCGCGAGGAGCCCTGCGCGGCCTGCCATGGCGCGCGCCTGCGCCCCGAGATGCTCGCCGTCACCGTCGGCGGCAGGTCCATCTACGACGTGTGCCGCCTGTCCTGCAGGGAGTCGCTCGAGTTCTTCGAGGGACTGGAGCTCGGCGAGCGCGCGGAGTTCATCGGCGGCCGCATCGTCAAGGAGATCTTGGAGCGCCTCCGCTTCCTGGTGGACGTCGGCCTCGACTACCTGACGCTCGACCGCGCGTCCGCGACGCTGTCCGGCGGCGAGGCGCAGCGCATCCGCCTCGCCACGCAGATCGGCTCGAAACTCGTCAACGTGCTCTATATCCTCGACGAGCCGTCGATCGGCCTGCACCAGCGCGATAACCAGCGGCTGATCCGCAGCCTCGAAGAGCTGCGCGACGCGGGCAACTCGGTGATCGTCGTCGAGCACGACGAGGACATGATGCGCGCCGCCGACTTCATCGTCGACGTGGGACCCCGCGCCGGGCGCAAGGGCGGCAACATCGTGGCCGCCGGGACGTTCGACGACATCCTCCGGTCCGACACCATCACCGCCGATTACCTGACGGGACGCCGGCGGATCGAAATTCCCGAAACGTTGCGCAAGGGAACGGGCGGGCGCATCGTGATCCGCGGCGCGCGGGGCAACAACCTCAAGAACGTCACGGCGGAATTTCCGCTGGGCAAGTTCATCTGCGTGACGGGCGTCAGCGGCTCGGGCAAGTCGACGCTCGTCAACGAGACCCTGCGGCCGATTCTCGCCAGAGAGCTTTACCGCTCCTTCGACCAGCCGCTGGAGTACGACGGGGCGGAGGGCCTCGAACATATCGACAAACTGGTCGTCGTCGACCAGTCGCCCATCGGGCGCACTCCGCGGTCGAATCCCGCGACCTATTCGAACGTCTTTTCCGACATCCGC
>USLT01000143.1 GCA_900555585.1 uncultured Collinsella sp. | reverse complement strand
CGCTCGTGTCCGACCAGGCCTACCACCTCTCCGATAAGCTCGCCCGCCTCGGCGTGTCCGTGGGGGTGCTGACCGGCGAATCCTCGGGCCCCGCGCGCGACGCGGCGTTTCGGGGCCTCGCCCGCGGCTCGCTCGATATCGTCCTGACGACGCCGGAGTTCCTGGCGCTCCACGCCGACCGTTTCGCCGAGGGCGGCCGCGTGGGGTTCGTCGCGGTGGACGAGGCGCACCACGTGGCCGACGCCGTCGGCGGCGATCGAAGCTCCTACCTGGATTTTCCCCAGGTGCTGGATAAACTGGGCGCGCCGCGCGTGCTCGCCGCCACGGCGACCGCGTCCCCCGAGGCAGCCGAGGCCATCGAGGGTGTCTTGCCGATAGACTCCCTCGTGGTGGACGACGCGGTCCGTTCGAACCTCTCCATTGATGACGAGCGCGATCTCGCCTCTCGCGAGAACAGGCTCGTCTCCATCGTCGCGACGGGCGAGAAGTGCGTGGTCTACGTGAACTCCCGCGAGCAGTCCGTCTCGCTCGCGCGCACGCTGCGCCGCCGCGTGCCCGAGCTCGGTCCGGCGATCGGCTTCTACAACGCGGGGCTCAGCAGGTCGGACCGCGCGGCCGTCGAGGGGGCGTTCCGCGATGGGCCGCTGACCTGCATCGTATCGACCTCCGCGTTCGGCGAGGGGGTCAACCTGCCGGATATCCGCCACGTCGTCCTCTACCACATGCCCTTCGGCGCCACCGAATTCAACCAGATGAGCGGCCGGGCGGGTCGCGACGGCCGTCCCGCGAGCATCCATCTGCTCTTCTCGGCCCGCGACGCGCGCATCAACGAGCGCCTGCTCGACGCCGCCGCGCCGTGCCGCGACGAGCTCGTGGTCCTCTACCGCGCGCTGCAGACGATGTGGCGCCGCGCCTGCGGGGAGGGCGCGACCGAGGGCATCGATGCCTCGGACCTGGACATCTCGCAGATGTGCCTCGCCATCGACGCCAGGCGCCCGGTCGACGAGCGGTCGGTGCCGTGCGGCATCGCCATCTTCGAGGAGCTCGGTTTCGTCCAACTCGGCGGATCGGGTTCGCGCCGCCTGATAAAGATGACCGAGAACCCGGGCCGCGTCGAGCTCTCGCGCTCGATCCGCTACCTGGAGGGAATGCGCTCGCGCTGCGAGTTCGCGTCCTTCCGCGAGTGGGCGCTGGGCGCCACGGCCCATGATATGCTTGCACGAGTGAATCGCCCGATCACGCCCCGGGCGAGGTAGGGAGGTCGCACAATGGACGCCAGCTCGACGACGAAGACCAAGTCCCCGCAGGTGGGACCGCTCGTCCCCACAAGCCAGATGGTCCACTACCGCGCCGCCGCGGACTTGCCGCCGGAGATATCTGCCGACAACTGGATGAAGCTGGCCTCGCTGTGCCAGCGCTACATGGGCCCGGACGACGCCGCCATGGCGGAGCGCGCGTACTGCTTCGCCGCGGAGAAGCACAGCGACCAGAAGCGCCGTTCCGGAGAGCTCTACATCAACCATCCCGTCGAGGTCGCCATAATCCTGGCCGAGCTCAAGATGGATTGCGACGTGGTCTGCGCCGCCTTGCTGCACGATACCGTCGAGGACACCGAGACCTCGCTGTCCGATGTCGCCGACATCTTCGGCGAGACGGTGGCGGAGCTCGTCGACGGTGTCACCAAGCTCACCAACATCGAGGTCGACAGCATGGACGAGAAGCAGGCGCTCAACCTGCGCAAGATGTTCCTCGCCATGAGCCGCGACATCCGCGTCGTCATCGTCAAGCTCGCCGACCGCCTGCACAACATGCGCACCCTCGCGGCCCTGCGCGAGGACCGCCGCCTTTTCAAGGCGCGCGAGACCATGGACGTCTACGCGCCGCTCGCCGACCGCCTCGGCATCTCGTCCATCAAGTGGGAGCTCGAGGACCTCTCCTTCTTCTATCTGGAGCCCGAGGCGTACCAGCGCATCGCCCGCATGGTGTCGGAGAGCCGCGAGGTCCGCGAGCGCTATCTCGCCGAGACGATCAAGACGCTGGAGGACGAGCTCGAGCGCGTCGGTCTTCAGGGCTTCCAGATCAAGGGCCGGTCCAAGCACTATTGGTCCATCTATCAGAAGATGCGCCGAAAGGGCAAGGAGTTCTCCGAGATCTACGACTTGGTCGCCCTGCGCGTGATCACCAACACGGTGGGGGATTGCTATTCCGCGCTCGGCGCGGTTCACTCCCTGTGGCATCCCATGCCCGGGCGGTTCAAGGATTACATCGCCATGCCCAAGCTCAACAACTACCGGAGCCTGCACACGACCGTCATCGGACCGACGGCGCGCCCGCTCGAGATCCAGATCCGTACGTACGAGATGCACGAGCAGGCGGAATACGGCATCGCCGCGCACTGGCTCTACAAGAAGTCTGGCGGGTCGAGCGCGACCAAGACCGCCGACGCGCAGCGTCTCGACGACCAGATCAACTGGCTCAAGCGCTCGCTCGACTGGGCGGCTTCGGACGACATCGACGACCCCAAGGAGTTCCTGCATTCCCTCAAGGTCGACCTTTTCGACCAGGAGATCTTCGTGTTCACCCCTAAGGGAGAGGTCATGAGCCTGCGCGCGGGCGCGACCCCCCTCGATTTTGCCTACGCCGTCCACACCGAGGTCGGGAACCATTGCGTCGGCGCCAAGGTGAACGGCGCCGTCGCCCCGCTGACGCACGAGCTCGCGATGGGCGACCGCATCGAGATTCTCACTAACAAGTCCTCCAAACCCTCCCGGGACTGGCTGGGGATCGTGAAGACCCCGTCCGCGAAGTCGAAGATCAGGCGCTACTTCGCCGCGGCGACCAAGGACGAGGACGCGACGGCCGGTCGAGAGGTCCTTGCCAAGGACCTGCGCAAGCGCGGCTACGGCATCTCGACCCAGCGCTCGACGCGCGCGCTCAACTCCGTCGCCGAGCAGATGAACTATCGGCATCTCGAGGACCTGTTCGCCGCCATCGGCGCCGGCAAGGTCGCTCCGCGCATGGTGGGCAATCGCGTCCAGGCGATCCTCGACCCCAAGCCCATCGAGGAGACCCCGCGCAAGAAGCGCGAGGAGGCGGTCGTCGAGGCCGCGAAGCGGACGCATGGGACGCGTACGGGCGGGCGCCCGCCGCGTCGGGGCAGCTCGGGAGTCGTGGTGAACGGCGGCGCCTCGGGCGACATGCTCGTCCGTCTCGCGCATTGCTGCAACCCGGTCGCGGGCGACGACATCGTCGGCTTCATCACGCGCGGACGCGGCGTCTCCGTGCATCGCGCCACCTGCCCGAAC
>USLT01000142.1 GCA_900555585.1 uncultured Collinsella sp. | reverse complement strand
CGCCATCGGTCTGGCCGCTGTCGCCGCCGATGCCACCGCCGGTCTGGCCATCGCCGCCATCTCCGCCGTTGCCGTTGTCTCCGCCGTTACCGCCCTGGCCATCGCCGCCGTCGGGACCCGGAGCCTCCACGTCGAGCGTGACGGGGAGGGGCTCGCCGGTCCGCACCTCGTCCAGCCCCGGAAGCCCCGTCACCCGGGCGAACGCATAGTACGTCTCGCCGGGCGCCAAGCCGGCGAAGACGGGGTCAGCGGTCCAGCGTCCAAGCGGATTGCCCTGGACTTGGTCCCCATCGCCCTCGCGAGCCATGCCCGGCGCGACCGGGGTCTCGCAGAGCGCGTACTCGATCGCACCGCCGAGGCCCTCTGCGCCGGTCACCTCGGCCGAGAGGCGAACGGAGTCGGTAGACAGGCGCTCGGCGGACACGGAGACCTCGACGCCTGCGGGCGAGACGGTCAACGAGAGGGGCACCCTGAGCGTGCGCGCCTCCCCCGCCTGGCCGCCCTCGGCACGATAGGAAACCGTAGCCGCGGCACGGTGCACGCCGACGGGGATGTCGCGGACGGGGGAGATGGACCAGGAATCATCCGTCGCCCCGGCGCCGATCACCGCATTGCCCTCAGTCAACTCGAAGAACTCGGAATCGAGCGCGATGTCGTCGATCCGCACCGGGACCTTGCCCGTGTTGACGAGCTCGAGCGGCAGGCTCGCCGCATCCGCCTGGCCCGCCTCGACAGTCTCGAAAAGGAGTCCGTCGGCCTCGAGGCCGGGCTCGTGCACCTC
This sequence comes from uncultured Collinsella sp., assembly GCA_900555585.1. Taxonomy (GTDB): domain Bacteria; phylum Actinomycetota; class Coriobacteriia; order Coriobacteriales; family Coriobacteriaceae; genus Collinsella. The sequence continues at coordinate 2,544 of USLT01000142.1, read as the reverse complement.
GTAGAAATCCAGGAGCACGGCGCTCAGGTAGATATCCGTCAGGTGAATCTTGAAGTAACGGGCTCGCACGGGACCGTTCGTGAACACGAGATCGCAGCTCAGGCGGTCATCGGTCCACCACGGAACGCTCGTGTTGCCGGTGCCGAAGTTGCCGTAGCGCTCCACCTCGACGAACTGGGCCGCATCGACCGCCTCGCCCGTGGGCTTTCCCGTGTCGGGCGCGGCGGACACCGTCACGCGCATCCTGTCCCACCGCGGAATGCCGTTCGCGCCCATGAGACTCTTAGGGCGCCAATAGGTGAGCGAACTGATGGCGCGCTCCCGCCCGAGGTCGATCACGATCCACGCGTCGTTTGACGGCTCCTTCGAGGTGACCCAGTACTCGTTGCCGGGTCCGTAGTATCCATCGATCACGCGATTCGCCATAGCCGCGCCGTCGCGGGAAGACGAGTACGAGTTGACCGCCATCTCCTCGTACGGGACGAAGCTGGCATCGCGCTCGCCGCGCGTGAAGGTGAAGGTCCGGGGAACGGACGCCGCCTGCATGCCGGTCGCCGGTCGACGCACCTCGACCGTGCGCTCCCCCTCGTAGGTTCGGTTCGGATCGAACGGGCCCCACGCTCCGCCGTCGACGCGCATCTCGAGGCCGGGCTCGACGCGACCGTCGAAGAAGTAGATGCGGTTCGCGCGGTCGTTCGCTTCCATCTTCACGTTGCCGAACTCGCGCCGCGTGATATCGATGACGTTCACGACGCTCGCGCCGACGAGCTGCACGCGGATATCGTCGTCGGGATTGATCGAGTCGACCTGCTCGGGCGAGAGCACCGCCTCGAGCTCACCGTTCACGAGCTGCGTCCAGCTCTTCCCGCCGTCCAGGCTGTACTTCCACACCACGCCGCCGCCCTGGAGGTGCTCGCCGAGGCGTATCCTGCCCGCCGAGGCGCCGTCGAAGGAGAAAGTCGCCACCGCGCCGTCGGCCTGGCCGAGCAGGCGGCGCGCCAGGCGCACGCACGCATGGTTGTTCACGGTGTCGTCGGCCGTCGCGCGGCTCGCGCGCTGGAGCGCGTCGATGCGCACGGCCTCGACCGCCACGACGGCGGAAGCTCCCGCGCGGCCCTCGATCTCCTTCAGGAGGTCATGCATCGGCAGCGGATGGTAGGCGAGATCGCGAGCGACGCCCTCGGCGAAGGCCGCCCACTCCTCGGCCCCTGCTCCGCGCTTCTGCATGGCATCCATCTGCCCGCGGATCGCGTCGAGGTTTACGGGCTGCGCGGAGCGCGCCTCGCCGAGGGCGGCCTCGCGGGAAGCGGCGTCCTCGAAGCTCGCAGCAAGCAAACGCGCCTCGTAGCTGCGACGATACGCCTCCTCATCCGAAAGCGCCTCCTGCGCCAACAAGACGTAGGAGCCGATGTGATTCGACCTGGATGCCCTGCCCCAGCCGATCAGCCAATGCGCCGCATCGGCGAGGTTGCTCCCCTCCCAGCCCGAGACATCGTTCTGGATGCGATACGTCGGCTCCATCTCCCCGGACGGACCGCGACGCAGCTCGTAGGTGAGCGCGACGGCGTGGCCGGGCTGGCCCACCACGAAAGAGGGCACGCCGACCATGCCGTTGAGATTGGCGAACGTCTTGGCGAGGGCGCCGCACACGCCGCCCTTCTCGAACGCCATCCACAGGCGGTGGTACTTGGTCTTGTCGGTCGTCGCTCCGGGGGCCTTCGATATCTCTCCGCAACCGATATGGAAGGGATCAGCCTCGCTGGCGTTGGGGAAGTTGCGGTCATCGTAGGCGAGCCGGTACTTCTCGCGCCAGCCGCCCGGCCACGTGCGCGGGGGCTTCCCCTCGCCATCGGTGGGCTTCATCTCGGTGACGGGGCCGCTGAACTTGGCCTCGTCGTAGAAGTCCGCATGGCTATAGCCGCCGTTCGCGGTGAAGTTGCCGGTATACGCGACGTACGAGTAAGCGTTGAGGCGGCTGTCCTCGGTCTTGGGATCGCTCGCGGGGTAGCGCCACAGCGAGTAGTTGGCGAGCCAGGGCAGCTCCTCGTCCGTTATCTGGTTCTCGAAGACGAGCCTCATGCTCTCGACGGGAAGGGCGTCGAAGAGGTCCTTCTGGAAGCGGTAACGCGGATCGGCGCGGAAGACCTTGATCGTCTTGTAGCGCACGAGGGGGTCCGAGACGAACCCCGGGTCGCCCGTCCACAGGCGGGCGCGACCCGAGACGTCGAGCGACGCGGCGATCATCATGCGAAGGAACACGTCCGCATCCGTGGACTTCAAGTCGGCTGCGTACGCGGCACGCAGGTCGCGCAAGATTCCGAGCGACTTGATGTAATCGGACGGTGCGGCAGAGCCATCCCTGGTATTAGCGTGGACCGTGCCGCCCAGGATGTAATAGCGAAGCGCATGGATATCGCCCAGCAGCCAGTCAACGAGCTCGGCGTTGGCGGCGGATTCGTCGCGGAACGCCTGGAGACCCTCGGCGCCGGCGCGGCGGAAGGCGCGGGCCGTGTCGTAGTCGCAGTTCGTACCCGGGAAGACGGG
>USLT01000141.1 GCA_900555585.1 uncultured Collinsella sp. | reverse complement strand
GGTACCGAACAAGAAGACCTCCTGCTCCCCCAGCTTGGACAGAAACGCTGCGACCTCGCCGTCGCAGGTGCCCTTATCCGTCCAGAAGCCGACGTAGACCCTGTCGGCCGCCAGCGCGGCGTCCGAGGGCGCGCCCATGTAGAGGCAGTCGTCGCCGGCCACCTCCCTGATCGACCTCGCCAGCTGCTCGGTGTTCCCGGTCTCGCTGCTCCACACGATCGCGTAGCTCATATGCGCGCTCCTTTCTCGATGTGCTGTACGACGCCGGTCTTCTACCCATTAGGCCCCCATCGAACGCGTCGAGCGGGCACGCGGGCGCGATACTCCACCCGCGCGCGCGAAGATGTCCCCCATCCGCGGCCCGACAGGCCGACTTCTTGCTATGCTAGCTACCAAATTCCCAACAGCATCCCCGCCGCGGCGCGGCGCCCAGGAAGGAGCGGCCCCATGTCGTTCATACGCAGTCTCAAGGCACTTCCCCCCATGGCGGCGCGCCTGGTCGCCATGCGCTTTTTCATCTACCTCGGCGTGCAGAGCGCCTACTTCATCGGCATCGTGGGGACGCTGACCTTCACCATGGGGCGCGGCGTGGGCGACAACGTGCTGGGCATCGGCTTCCTCAACCTGTGCATGGTGCTCGGCTCCTTCATGGGCGGGCCGCTGCTCGACCGCATCGGGCCGCGCCGGCACTTCCGCCTGGTCGTCGCCGGGCTCGTCTTCTCCGCGGCCGCCTTCCAGGTGCTTGCCGACACCGTCGCCGGCGTGCTCGCGGGCGCGATGATCTTCGGCGTCGCCTGGGGCTTGGGAGACCTCGTCGCCAAGGCATACCCCGCCTACATCTCCGAGGATACCGAGGTGCTGAAGAATCTCAATTCCGTGGTCTTCACCGTCTCCAACGTCGCCATCGTGGTCGGCCCGCTGGTGGGCGGCACCCTCGCGGCGGCGTTTTCCACGCGCGCCGTGTTCCTCTTCATGGGCGCCTGCTCGCTGCTCGCGCTCGCCCCCGGACTGCGCTTCGACGCGCTGCGCCAACCGTCCGCCCCCGCCGAGGGCGGCGGCCTCTCCGCCGGGTTCGCCACGGTCTTCAAGACCCCGGCGCTCTCGCTGCTGTTCTGGGCGTGCTTCTTCTCGTTCTTCGGCTACGGGGCCTTCGACCCCATCGAGTCGCTGTACTACCGCGACGTGCTGAAGGTCGGCATCGAGTGGATGGGCTACCTGTCCTCCGCCGCGGGCGTGGGCGGCATCGTGGGGTCCCTGCTCGTCCTCAAGCTCTCCGCGCGCCACGTCAACGTGCGCGCCATGATGGCGGTGCTGCTGGGCGAGGGCCTGGGCATCCTCATCTACGTGGCGACCGACAGCCTCGCGGTCGCCATGGCCGGCCAGATCATATCCGGGGTCGCCTTCGGCATGATGATGCCGCTGCTCAACACCCTGGTGCAGGTCCACGCCCCGCTGGATATCCTGGGCCGCGTCAACTCCGTCATGAGCTTCGGGTACAACATCGCCGGCGTCATGCCGCTGCTCATGGCCCCGGCGCTCGCCGACGCGCTCGGCGTGCAGGGCACGCTCGTGGGGGCGAGCCTGCTGGTCTGCGCCATGCCGCTCGCCATCTCGATCGTGCGCCGCAAGACGATCTCGCGCCTGGTGGCCGAGGAGCGCGCGATGGGCCTCAGCGTGGAGCCCGGCGAGGACTAGCGCCGCCGGGGCCCCTCGCGGCCGCCTCAGAGCTCCGTGGCGCACTCCCCGCCCGCCATGGCGACGATGCCGCCGATGCCCTGCTGGACCATGCTCTCCACGTCGACGTCGGTGTAGAAGGCGATGTGCTGCGTCAGCACCACGTTGGGGAACTGGCGCAGGTAGGCCATCTTGCGGTTGGGCAGGATGTCGTTGAGGCGGTTCTCGTGGTAGATGCCCGCCTCCTCGGCGAACACGTCCATGGCGAGCGCGCCGATCTTCCTGCTCTCGATGCCGTCGATGAGCGCGTCCGCGTCCATGAGCTCGCCGCGGCTCACGTTGACGAGCACGACGCCGTCGCGCATCTTGGAGATCGCCCGCGCGTCGACGAGGCCGTGCGTGGACTCCATCAGCGGCACGTGGACGGTGATGAGGTCGCTGCGCGCGTAGAGCTCGTCGAGGTCCACGTAGGCCACGTCGCCGCGCGCTGCCAGCTCCGCGGACGGATAGGGATCGTAGGCCAGGACCTCGCAACCGAAGCCCCGCAGGTCGTCTATGACGGCGCGGCCGATGCGGCCCGTGCCCAGGACGCCGACGGTGAGGGTGCGTAGCTCGCGCCCGATCAGCCCGCCGAGCGAATAGTCGTTCACCTGCTGGCGCCACAGCGCCGGCTTGCAGCGGCGCAGCGCCATCAGCATGAGCATGATGGCAAACTCGGCCACGCCGTAGGGCGGGTAGGTGGTGTTGCACACGCGGATGCCGAGGCTGCGGGCGGCGTCGATATCGATGTGGTTGAAGCCGATGCTGCGCGTCGCCACGAAGCGCACGCCGCGTGCGGCGAGCTCCCCGAGCATCGACTCGTCCAGCGGCGACTTGGTGACGATGACGACGCCCTCGGCGCCGTCGACGGTATCGAGCGTATCGGGCGTCAGCGCGATGGGGGTCGCCTCGACCTCGAAGCCCCGCGGCAACCCGGCGCGCGTGCGCTCGAGCGCCCCGAGCTCGTCCTCGCGCAGCTCGTACATCCTGATCTTCATATCATCGCTCCTTGGGAGTCATAAGGGTCGTGCACACCCCCACTATACCCACGGGAGGGCCGCAACGGAGCGGAGGATCGCGCGGTGGCGCCAGGGACGGCGGCGTGGCACAATCATGCACGACACGCCATGCGAAGGGGAGGCACCATGGATAGCGACGCCGTCGACGTGCTCGTCATAGGCTCGGGGATCGCGGGAGCGACTGCCGCGATAACGGCCGCGGAGGCGGGGTCGCGCGTCGCGCTCGCCTGCGCGGGCGGGTTCCTGAGCGGCTCGAGCTTCTATCCGGGCACCTGGGGCCTCGGGCTCGTCGGACCCGCCGACGCCGACGACGCCGACGACCTCGCGTCCACCATACTGGAGATCGACCAGAACGCGGCGGACCCGGTTCTCGTCCGCGCCTTCGTCGAGGGCATCCCGGACGCGATCCGTTGGCTCGAGGAGGACCTGGGGGCCGTGCTCAAGCGGCCCGCCAGCGAGCAGAGCGCGCGGCAGGCGGCGTTCATCCGCGAAAAGATGCGCGAGCATGGCTTCGGTGACGAGACCGTGCTGTGGTGCTACTCACCGTCCTCGTGCGATATTGTGGAACACCTGCCGCACTCCAAGCTGGTATATGACTGTGTAGACCGTCATTC
>USLT01000140.1 GCA_900555585.1 uncultured Collinsella sp. | reverse complement strand
GGCCTCGCCCGAGCCCGCGCGCACCGCGGCGCATGCCGAGGTCCCGTCGCAGGTCGAGACGGTGAAGCACACGGTCGTGAAGACCAAGACCAAGAAGCTCCCCGTGTTCATCGCCGCGCTCGCGGGCGTTGTTCTCGGGTCGGTCCTCGTCATCGCGCTCGTCATGAGCGGCGCCTTCGACATCTCCGGTACCAACGTGGGCCCGTCCGGCAACGCGGCCTCGCAGTCGATCGACATCGACCCCGAGGACACCTCGCTCGCGGAGATCGTGGCGGCGAAGGCCCAGCCCTCCGTCGTCTCCATCACGGCCACGGGCGACGCCGGCGGCGTCGGGTCCGGCGTGGTGCTCGACGACGAGGGCAACATCCTCACGAACAACCACGTGGTCGAGGGCGCCCAGCAGCTGGCGGTCTCGATGGGCGACGAGAGCTACGAGGCCGAGCTCGTGGGCGCCGACCCGTCGAGCGACCTCGCGGTCATCAGGCTCGTCGGCGCCGACCCGGACAAGCTCTCCCCGATCGAGGTCGGCGATTCCGACGGGCTCGTGGTGGGCGAGTGGGTCATGGCCATCGGCAGCCCGTTCGGTAACGAGCAGTCCGTGTCCACCGGCATCGTCTCCGCGCTCTATCGCTCCACCGCGCTCCCGAGCTCGAGCGGTACCTCCATCTACGCGAACATGATCCAGACCGACGCTGCGATCAACCCCGGCAACTCCGGCGGCGCGCTCGTCAACGACCGCGGCGAGCTCATCGGCATCAACTCCATCATCGAGTCCTACTCCGGCTCGAGCTCGGGCGTCGGCTTCGCCATCCCCGTCAACTACGCCGTCAACATCGCCGAGCAGATCATCGACGGCAAGACCCCCGTCCATCCCTACCTCGGCGTCTCGCTGACCTCGGTCAACGCGCTGTCCGCGCGCCAGTCCGGCCTGGCGGTCTCCGAGGGCGCGCTCGTGGTGGGCGTGACGGCGGACGGTCCCGCGGCGAAGGCGGGCATCGAGCAGAACGACGTGGTCACTGCCATCGACGGCGAGCCGGTCGCCTCCGCCGACGGCCTCATCATCGCCCTGCGCGAGCACGAGGTCGGCGACAAGGTCACCCTGACGGTCGCCCGCGGCAAGGACACCAAGGACATCGAGGTCGAGCTCGGTTCCGACGAGGCGCTCCAGGCCGAGCAGCAGGACAGCACGGAGGGCGACTCCGCCGGCAACTCCATGACCGAGGAGGAGTTCCTGCGCTACCTGCAGGAGCTGCTGGGACGCGGCGGCATGGGAAACATCGGCTAGACCGCCGATCGTCGAAGAAGATGATAGCGGGGCGCCTCCGCGCCCCGTCCGAGGGACGGCTCCATGCGGGCCGTCCCTTTTGCTATTCCGCCGGAATCGCCCAGCTTGGAGCCGTGGAGGGCGTATCGCTTCCAGTGTCGCGAGGGGGACGTCACCGGACGGGCCCGGATGCAAAGCCCGCTCGCCGACTGGTAGAAATTCGTCGGCAGGGGTCAAATTGCGTGTTCAAACTATGAAGAAAAGCAGGTAGAATGGACGATTGGATATTGCTGGCACGTGAAAGCCCCGTGCCGGTGGAGAAGAGGACAGGAAGGGGAGTAATGTTCTCTCTTCATAAGACGCTGGGCGGCGTACATCCGCCCCAGTGCAAGGACACGCGTGATTGTCCCTGCACCTGGATCGAGCCTCCGAACAAGGTTCGCATCCCGCTGAACATGCACATCGGCGCGCCCTGCACGCCGTGCGTGAAGGAAGGCGACCACGTCTACATCGGCACGCTCATCGGCGATGGGGAGGGCCTGTGCGCCCCCATCCACGCGAGCGTCTCCGGAACGGTGACCTCGGTCGCCACCGAGAAGCTGCCGACCGGCGCGACCGCCCCCGTGGTCGAGATCGTCTCCGACGGCAAGATGGAGAACGACCCCGCCCTCAAGGTGCCCGAGTACTCCACGAAGGACGAGTTCATCGCCTGCGTCCGTGATTCCGGCGTCGTCGGTCTCGGCGGAGCCTCGTTCCCCACGTGGTTCAAGATGCGCGCGCCCGAGGGTAAGAAGTTCGAGTACGTGGTCATCAACGCCATGGAGTGCGAGCCCTACATCACCAGCGACTACCGCCAGATGATGGAGCACGCCGAGCGCGTCATCGACGGCGTGGTCCGCACGGCCCGCGCCCTCGAGATCCCCGCCGCCGTCATCGGCGTCGAGGACAACAAGCCCGAGGCGGTCGAGTCCCTCAACCGCGCGATCGCCGAGAAGGGCGTCGGAGACCTCGTCGAGGTCCTCATGGTTCCCACCAAGTACCCCGCGGGCGGCGAGAAAGTCCTCATCGAGGCCACGACCGGCCGCGCCGTTCCCGCCGGCGGCCTGCCGATCGACGCCGGCTGCCTGGTGCTGAACGTCACCACCGTCTCGCGCGTCGAGGAGTACTTCCGCTACGGCGTGCCGCTGGTCCGCCGCACGATCACCCTCGCGGGCGACTGCGTCAAGAACCCCGGCAACTACCGCGTGCCGCTCGGCATGAGCGTCCGCGACGTCATCGAGGCGACGGGCGGCCTGGAGAAGCAGCCCAAGAAGATCATCATGGGCGGCCCCATGATGGGCCGCACGGTGACGGACATCGACTGCCCGATCCTCAAGGCCAACAACGCCATCCTCTGCCTCGACGACGGCGCCGTGCTGCCCGAGGAGACGCCGTGCATCCGCTGCGGCCGCTGCGTGCGCGTCTGCCCGCTCGGCCTCATGCCCTTCGCGCTCGACGCCGCCAGCCGCCGCCACGACGCGGTCGAGCTCGACGAGTACGCCGTCATGAACTGCATGGAGTGCGGCTCCTGCGCGTTCACCTGCCCTGCCCACAGGCGCATCACCGCCTCCATCCGCGAGGGCAAGGCAGTCTATCGCGGCGAGGTCGCGCGCCTCACGCAACCTGAGAAGGAGGCGTAAAGGTATGAACCTCATCTTCGAGGACTCGCCGCACTTCCACGGCGACAGCTCCACGTTCAAGATCATGGGCGCCGTCTGCCTGGCGCTCGTTCCCACGCTCATTGCCGCGACCTGGCTCTACGGCCTGCGCGCCCCGCTGCTCGTGCTCGTCTGCATCGCCACGGCGCTCGTCTCCGAGCACCTGTGCTGCATCGCGATGAAGCGCGAGTCCACCGCGGGCGACATGTCCTGCGTGGTCACCGCGATGCTCTTCGCGTTCACCCTGCCCGCGACCGCCCCGTTCTGGGTCGCCGTGCTGGGCACCGCGTTCGCCATCGTGGTCGTCAAGATGTTCTTCGGCGGCATCGGCTGCAACTTCGCCAACCCCGCGGTCGCCGCGCGCATCTTCGTGATGGTCGCGCTGCCGAGCGCCC
>USLT01000139.1 GCA_900555585.1 uncultured Collinsella sp. | reverse complement strand
CACGAAGCTGGAGAGCAGGCCGAGCGCGCGGCCGCGCTCGCGCGCGGGGAAGGCCTCGGTGATGATGCCCATGTTGTTGGCCATGGCGGAGGCGCAGCCGACCCCCTGGACGGCGCGGGAGAGCACGAGGGCCTCGTAGGTGGTCGAGATGCCGCACAGCAGCGAGCCGAGCGAGAAGACGACCACGCCGACCTGGAAGAACCTGACCTTGCCGTATATGTCGCCGAGCCTGCCGAAGATGAGCAGGACCGCGCAGGTCATCAACAGGTAGACCGACGACACCCACTGGATGTCGCCCAGGCCGACCCCGAGCTCCTTCTGCATGACGGGCAGCGCCACGTTGACGATGCTGGAGTCGAGGGTGACCATGAAGGTCATCACCAGCACGGTGAACAGGATCGCCCATTTGTTCTTGCCGTGGGCGTTGCCCTCCACGGCGTCGTGGATACGCTGCGCTTCGCTCATACGGACCTCGCTTGCTCGTCGATGGCGCCGCGCGCTCTGATGGCCGGTCCCGTTCTGCGGGGCCGCCACGTGCCGCGCTATCGTTCCCACGGCCGCGTAGATACGCCGGGACCCGATGGCGCGCCGCGCCAGGGTCCTGCATGTTAACCCGAAGTGTTGTACCACGGAATCCGACTCGAGGGCAACCGGCGCCGGGGGCGGCCGACGAGAACAACACGCCGCCGGCAGGGATCGCGGCCCTATGCGAAGACGACCTCGTCGAGCCAGGAGGAGACGTCGCGATGGACCTCGTCGCGCACCGGCTCGTTCAAGATCTCGTGCCGGGCGCCGGGATAGATCTTGAGGTCGACGCGCTCGATGCCGGCGCGGCGGTACATCCCCGCGGCCCGCTCGACGCCCTTGCCGCGATCGCCGACGGGGTCCTCCGAGCCCGCGACGAAGAACATCGGCAGGGCGTGGGGGACGCGGGCGGCCAGGGCGGGGTCGGTCGCGTCGGACACGAGGGACGACAGGGTGTGGTAGGCGCCGACCGTGAACTTCTGGCCGCACAGCGGATCGCGCTGGTACTCGGCGACGACGTCGCGGTCGGTCGATATCCAGTCGACGTCGGTCTCGGCGCCCTCGATGGCGCTGGCGTACCCGCCCGCGCCCATGCTGTCGACGAGCTCCGAGACGTAGCGCTCGCCCCGATGCCGCGCGATGCCGCGCGTCAGCGCCTTACCCGCGGCGGACAGGGCGCGCGGCTGCTGGCCGGTCCCGCAGATGACGGCGGCGCGGACCCCGAGCGCGTAGCGCGTGAGGTAGACACGCGTGATGAAGCTCCCCATCGAGTGGCCGAAGACGACATAGGGGATATCCGCGGGGTTTCGGGACGACTCGGACGCCAGGCGCCCGACGACGAGCTCGCGCAGGGCGTTGACGTCGTGCAGCAGGACCTCCTCCCCCTCCTCGAGCGGCATATGGCCGAGGTCCTCCTCGCGGGAGACCGTCTTGCCGTGCCCGATATGGTCCTCGGCGCAGACGGCGTACCCCGCGCCGCACAGGTACTCGGCGAATCCCGCATAGCGCTCGATGTGCTCGGACATGCCGTGGACGATCTGGACGATCCCGCGCGGGGGCTCCGGCGCGGAGGGCTCCCATAGCAGCGCCCGGATGGTCGATGCGCCGTCGTGGCTTGCATAGGTGATCGTCGTGGTCTTCACGGGGGCGGCCTCCAAACGGATGAGGGGAAGTATCGAATGCAACCATCCTACCCAAAACGCGCGGCGCCCCCGCCGCGCCGGGTCAACGGCGGGACGGGGGCGCGGATCGGCGGGAGCGAGGGGCCCTAGATGGCGTCGAGCGCCTGCGCGATGTCGGCGACGAGGTCCTCGGTGGACTCGATGCCGCAGGAGAGGCGCACCATATCCGGGGTGATGCCGCAGGCGACGAGCTCGTCGTCGTTCATCTGGCGATGCGTGGCGTTGGCCGGGTGCAGGCAGCAGGTGCGGGCGTCGGCCACGTGCGTGGCGATCTGCGCCAGGCGAAGGCTCTTCATGAACTGCTCCGCGGCGGCGCGACCCCCCTTGAAGCCGAAGCTCACCACGCCGCAACCGCCCTGGGGCAGGTACTTCTGCGCGAGCTCGTGGTAGGCGTCGCCGGGAAGGCCGGGGTAGCGCACGAAGCTGATCTTGGGATGCTCGGAGAGGAACTCGGCGACGGCCTGCCCGTTCCTGCAGTGCTGGGGCATGCGGACGTGGAGGCTCTCGAGGCCGAGGTTGAGCAGGAAGGCGTTCTGCGGGCTCTGGATGCAGCCGAAGTCGCGCATCAGCTGGGCGGTAGCCTTGGTGATGAAGGCCCCCTCGAGGCCGAAGCGCTCGGTGTACACGACGCCATGGTACGAGACGTCGGGCGTGGTGAGGCCGGGGAACTTGTCCGCATGCGCGTTCCAATCGAACGCGCCCGAGTCGACGATGGCACCGCCGACGGCGGCGCCGTGCCCGTCCATGTACTTGGTCGTGGAGTGCGTGACGATGTCGGCGCCCCACTCGATCGGACGGCAGTTGACCGGGGTCGGGAAGGTGTTGTCCACGATCAGCGGCACGCCGTGGGCGTGGGCGGCGGCGGCGAATCGCTCGATATCGAGCACGGCGAGGGCGGGGTTGGCGATGGTCTCGCCGAAGACCGCCTTGGTGTTGGGCCGGAAGGCGGCCTCGAGCTCCTCGTCGCTGCAATCCGGCGAGACGAAGGTGCACTCCAGGCCCATGCGCTTCATGGTATGGGCGAGCAGGTTGTAGCTGCCGCCGTAGATCGCGGAGCTCGCCACCACGTGATCGCCGCAGCCGGCGATGTTGAAGATAGCGAAGAAGTTCGCCGCCTGGCCCGAGCTCGTCAGCATCGCGGCGGAGCCGCCCTCGAGCTCGCAGATCTTGGCGGCCACGGCGTCGTTGGTGGGGTTTTGCAGGCGCGTGTAGAAGTAGCCCGACTCCTCGAGGTCGAACAGCTTGCCCATGTGCTCGGACGTATCGTACTTCCAGGTCGTGGACTGGTAGATCGGGACCTGGCGGGGTTCGGCGTCCCCGGGGCGGTAGCCGCCCTGCACGCAGGTGGTTCCAAGGTGTTCAGCCATGTTCTGCTCCTTCATCGGACGGCGTCGTGGTGGCCGCGCGGTCGTTCGTACGAGTAGAATGGTATACCCACTTCGATTTAGCAAAGGACGAGAAGCATGGCAATCAACAAGGCTGAAATCTTGCTGGACCGCGACGAGCTGAAGGCCGCCGCGGCATCCTACCACGAGCAGGGCTACAACTGCGCGCAGGCGGTCGTGTGCGCGCTCGCCCCCTGCATCGACCTGGACCCCGACATCGCCTTCCCGGTCGCCGAGGCGTTCGGCGCCGGCATGGGCGGGATGAC
>USLT01000138.1 GCA_900555585.1 uncultured Collinsella sp. | reverse complement strand
TGGTAGACGACGTAGTCCAGCAGCCAGGTGTCCATATGGGAGTCGAGCCCGCGCGCGAAGGGCCTCGCACTCTCGCGGAAATCCGACAGCTTGCGAAAGCCGTCGTCCGGGGTATCGGCGCCTATGCCGCAGAGGAGCTCGTATACGTAGAGGAATGCGAACGCGGCGGGCGCCTCGCGCACCTCGCCGCGGCGGACGGCCGCCCGCCAGGTGAAGTAGCCCCGCAGCTGGCGATCGCTCATGGCGCTGTAGGTGGGGGTCGAGGCGCGGAAGCTTCCCTGGCGGGGGTAGTCGTCCTCGAAGTCGGCCATCAGCAGCGCCTGGCGGTAGAAGAGCTCCGACTCGCTCAGCCAGTGCCCGCGCCGGCCGTCCGCGCCCTCCTCCCAGCGCGAGACCCGCCGCATGGCGCGGTACTCGTCGGGAAGGTAGCGCGCCATCTGCCTGCCCGTGACGATCAGCGGTTCCTCTCGGTAGACGGCATCGGAGAAGTGGCTGCTCGATTTGCGTTGCGCCTCGTCGAGGATGCGGTCGATGATGTCCTGCACGTCCCGCTTCTGCGCGCGCTTGTCCATGGCCACCTCCCCGGTCTCGTGTCGAGCCTCCATCATATCACACCGACGAACAGGCGTTCGAACGCGATGGCGGGGAGGGAGGGGCCGCCATGCGTGTAAATCGAGCGGAGATGGCCGCGGGGCCCGTCTCCGCATGGTGCCGATGGGCGAGAATAGGCAGCTATGTTTACGATATTTCTCATAGGCAACATCGCCTCCGGTAAATCCTGCGCCTCGCGCCACCTCGAGCGCCGCGGCGCCTTGCGCATCGATCTGGACGAGCTCGCCAAGGGGCTCTACCAGCCCGGCTCGGCCATCGTCGACGACATCGCGGCCGAGTTCGGCTGGGACGTGCTCGACGCCGACGGCGGCATCGACCGCGGACGCCTGGCGCGCCGCGCCTTCGCGTCGCCCGCGGACGCCGAGCGGCTGAACGCCATCGTGCACCCGGTGCTGCTCGAGCAGCTGGGCAACCGCCTGGTTCCCGCCAACTGCTGCTCGGTCATGGTGCCCGCCCACGACCTGGCCGTCGTCGAGGTCTCGGCGCCCGCGGGCTTCACCGATGCGTTCGCCCTGGCCGACGAGGTGGTCGCCGTCACCGCCCCCGTCGAGGTCAGGCGGCGGCGCGCCATCGCGCGCGGCATGGATCCCGCCGACTTCGACGCCCGCGCCGAGTGCCAGCCCACCGAGGAGGAGATCAGGTCGATGGCCACGGCCGTCATCGATAACGCCGCGGGCGATGACGGGCTCTTCGAGGCCCTCGACGCCCTGCTCGCCGCCGACGGGGTCGTCCCCGCCGACGAGGGGAGGGGGCCGCGCGATGCGTAGGCACCGGTTCTTCATGTGGTACCGCCTGCTGCCGCTGGCGCTGGTCGCGCTCTTCGGCGTGGTCTCGACCGTTTACTCGTATGCGCCCGCCATGCTCTTCCAGGCGATCTACCCGTTGCGCTACGAGTCCGAGGTCGCTGCCTCCGCGGCCGCGCACGGGGTCGATCCCTATCTGGTGGCGGCGGTCATCGAGACGGAGTCGGGGTGGGATGCGAGCGCCGAGTCGAGCCAGGGCGCTCGCGGCCTCATGCAGCTCATGCCCGAGACCGCGCGCGACATCGCCGACAAGGGGCTGGTCTCGAGCGCCTACTCGGCAGACGACCTCTACGACCCGGCGACCAACATCGAGTTCGGCTGCGCCTACCTCGCCTACCTGATCGACTATTTCAACGGCGCGACCGACCGCGCGATCGCGGCGTACAATGCGGGCATGGGCAACGTCGACGATTGGGCGCGCGAGGACACGGTGCTGCATAACGCCATCACCTTCCCCGAGACCCAGGCGTACCTGATCCGCGTCAACAACGCGCATGACAGGTACCGCCAGATCTATCCGGAGGCCTTCCTGTAGGCGACTGCGAGAGGTGGACGACATGGAGAATTTCGAGGTCGAGCGCGTCGGCGGCGAGCTGAGGCGCTTCGGCGTGGCGGGCGAGCCCGCCCGGTTCGAGGTCGTCTCGCCGTTCCAGCCCTCCGGCGACCAGCCCCAGGCCATCGCCTCGCTCGTCAAGGGCGTGCGCGACGGCGACCGCTACCAGGTGCTGCTCGGCGTCACGGGCTCCGGCAAGACCTTCACCATGGCGAAGACCATCGAGGCGCTCGGCAAGCCGACGCTGGTGATGGCTCCCAACAAGACGCTCGCCGCGCAGCTCGCCAGCGAGCTCAAGGAGTTCTTCCCGCACAACTCCGTCGTCTACTTCGTCTCGTACTATGACTACTACCAGCCCGAGGCCTACGTCCCGCAGTCCGATACCTACATCGAGAAGGACTCCTCCATCAACGAGGAGGTCGAGATGCTGCGCCATCAGGCGACGGCGTCGCTGCTCTCGCGCCGCGACGTCATCGTGGTCGCCTCGGTCTCGTGCATCTACGGCATCGGCAGCCCCGAGGACTACGCGGGCCTTGCCCCCAACATCGATAAGAAGGTCCCGCTCGAGCGCGACGACTTCATCCATTCGCTCATCGACATCCAGTACGACCGCAACGACTACGACCTCTCCCGCGGGTGCTTCCGCGTCCGCGGCGACGTCGTCGACGTCTACCCGCCCTATGCCGAGCACCCCTTGCGCTTCGAGTTCTTTGGCGACGAGGTCGAGCTCATCGCCGAGATCGACGAGGTGACGGGCGAGATCCTGCGTGAGTACGATGCCATCCCCGTGTGGCCCGCCTCGCATTACGTGACCGAGAAGCCCAAGGTGACGGCGGCGCTCAAGACGATCGAGGAGGAACTGGAGGGGCGCGTGGCCGAGCTCAAGGCGGCGGACAAGCTGCTCGAGGCCCAGCGCCTCCAGCAGCGCACCGACTACGACCTCGAGATGCTCGAGACCATGGGCTTCACCAACGGTATCGAGAACTACTCGCGCCACTTGGACGGTCGAAAGCCCGGCGAGCCCCCCTTCACCTTGATCGACTACTTCCCCAAGGACATGCTCTGCATCATCGACGAGAGCCACGTCACCGTGCCCCAGATCCGCGGCATGCACGAGGGCGACCGGTCGCGCAAGGTGACCTTGGTCGAGCACGGGTTCCGCCTGCCCAGCGCGCTCGACAACCGCCCCCTGCGCTATGACGAGTTCGAGGCCCGCATTCCCCAGTTCATCTACGTCTCCGCCACGCCGGGCGACTACGAGCTGCGCGTGAGCCAGAATAACGTCGAGCAGATCATCCGTCCCACCGGCCTGCTCGACCCCAGCATCGACGTGCGCCCCGTGCGCGGGCAGATCGACGACCTGCTGGACGAGATCCGCGAGCGCACCGCCC
>USLT01000137.1 GCA_900555585.1 uncultured Collinsella sp. | reverse complement strand
GTACCAGTAGATCGTGATCGGACCCGCCGATATCGCGACGGGGTCGAGCGCTTGATAGAGTTCGTTAAGCAAGGCGGTAGCTTTCTACTCGCGAAGGCCCGGTCGATGCGCGCCGCGAACTAGAAGGGGGCGTACTCGTCGTATAGGTCGGATGCGGGGCCGTCGTTGACCGCGACCACGCGCGTGACGCCGGGGACGTGCTCCTTGAGGATGCGCTCGACGCCCATGGACAGGGTCAGCTGGCTCATGGGGCAGCCGGCGCAGGCGCCCTGGAGCTCGAGGGAGACGACGCCCTCGTCGTCGACGCCGACATAGGCCATGTCGCCGCCGTCCGCCTGGAGGTTTGGCCTGATCTGCTCGAGGACCTCGATGAGAAGCTGTTCGTTGACTGCCATGGCGGACCTTTCACTCATGAGCGCGCGGCGCGGTATCTCGTTGCTGTGCGGGTTGTACCCACATACCGCAAGACTATACCACGCGCGGCGCGGCGCCCCGGGCGCCCTCGCGTCGGGCCGCCGGCGTGCCGGGAACCGAACGGGATCAGGCGTCGCAGCGGGGCTCGACGAGCCGATTCGGCGGTGCCGCCTCAAGCCCGGAGAAGAACTCGACGACGGGAACGTCCAAGCCGTCCGCGAGCTTGCAGAGCCATTCGACCGATGGGTTGTACTTGCCGCCCTCGAATTGGTTGATGCCGGACCGGTCCAAGTCCACCATGCGCGCGAGCTCGGATTGGCTCAGGCCGCGCATCTCGCGGATGCGGCCGGCGTTACCGCCCATGACCTTGCGGATATATATGTTGGCATCGTCTGTCTTCATGGCATCAATCGTATTGACGCCCATCGATGCACTTATTGGTTATATTCGACAACTTTCCGCGGCGAGACACACGACCGGAGGGCGACCCGGCGCAAGACGGGACGTAGCCGCCGGGAGCTGCGCCCCGACTCGCGCCGCGGGAGTACAATGCCCTCGGCGCGAGTCCGCGCGCCTTAGAGTCGGCAGCAAGCGTACTGGCAGGTAGATACATGAGAAGCGAGCAGGACCCGCGTCAGAAATACATCGAGCGGCACCGCCGCCGGCATGGTGAGCGACCCGCTTTGCAGCAGCTCGCCCGAGGCATCCATCGGTTCTTGCTGCACACCTTCAACATCCGCGAGGGCCGTGCGCCCTACCACGTGATCAGGAAGCGCTTCGTCAACGGAGCCCGTCTCAACGGCAACCACATCTGCATCCTCATCGTCGCGATGATCATCGCCTGCGTCGGCCTGAACACGGACTCCGACATCGCGATCGTGGGCGCCATGCTCATCTGCCCCATCATGGGATCGGTGCTCGCCATCGCCTACGGCGCGGCGACCCTCGACCGCACGCTCGTCCGCGACGCGGTGGCGGGACTCGCCATCCAGGTGGCCTTCTGCCTCATCACGTCGACGATCTACTTCCGCCTCTCCCCCGTCGCGGGAATGACGCCCTCGATAGCCGACAACTCGAGCGCGACCGCATGGGACCTGCTGCTCGCCCTCGTCGGAGGCTTCGCGGGCGGCCTGGGCAACTCGCGCGACCAGGAGCCGGCGACGGTCATCTCCGGAGTGGCCGTCGCGACCGCCCTCATGCCCCCGCTGTGCGCCGCGGGCTACGGCATAGCCGCGTCGAACCCCGGGCTCGCGGCGTCCGCACTATACGAGTTCGGAGTCAACGTCGTCTTCATCTCGCTCTCGGCGATGATGGTGCTGCTCCTGCTCCACGTGCCGCTCAAGCGCGACCTCGACGAGGACGGCGTGGTGACGGCGGAGGAGGACGCCAGCGTGCGCGCCATGTCCCATAAGATCCGCTGGCGCATCCTGCTGGGGACCGCGGTGTTCGCCATCCCGAGCCTGCTCATCACATCCAACCTGGTCAAATCGGTCGACGACCCCACACCCGACTCGTACGGCGCGGTCGAGACCGCCGAGGAGCTCTCCGTCGTATGCCCCGGCTTCGAGCGGTACACGGTAGGGATGCAGGCGAGCGCGCCCGCGGAAGACGGCGAGCCGGGCGAGGAGGAGCTGGTCGCGCGCGTGGTGACCGCGGCTCCGCTCGACGGCGAGCGAAGGGCGATGGCCGAAGAGCTCATCCGCCTCGACGTCGAGGGGATCGACCGGGTGGAATTCGCCACGAAATAGCCGAAGGGAGCGCGAGGCCCTCCCCCGATGCGATCCTGACTGCAGCTCGACGATGTCGTGCACCGCGGCCAGCACGACAAGCAGGGTCAAAGGCAATACGATGGCGATGACGGGCAGCGGCGTTATCGTTCCATTCGCGGATCGGGACCGTTGCCCCATGATGCACCATCCCCTCCTGCCCCGCACTCAAAGGAACCGAGGTGCGAAGACGTCCCCGAAAAGAGGGTTGCGACGGCGACGCGCCCCGAAGATGGGAAGCGGGCGGCAAGCGCGGGAGGCCATATGCTCAGCGCTCGCGATACGAAGGCGGCATGGATTTTGTTCAATCTCGGTTGGAGACACCGCGATCTGTCCATCCTACGGCGCAGATGCCGTCATTGGTGATACTTCGGGGCTTTCACTCACAGCTGGCTTTCTTGAAAGCATGCATCAACGCTGGCCCGGAACCAGCCACGCACAAAGCAATTCTCCTTGCTGTCCTGCAGATAAAAAGTCAGAATAACAATAGCGAAGCAACTGGAGGATGCATGAAATATGAAGCCCTGAGTCTTGCCCAAGACGAATACATTCAGCTTGAGAACGACATAGCGCATCAAAAAGAATGTTCCGGTCTTGTAGGGGCTGTATTGAACACCCTTGAACGTGGGCGGCTCGTCCTCACCAATAAGTGCCTTGTCTTTCAACGAAGCGTCAGCGTGCTTTCGAAGCGTTCAGAGCAGCTGTGCTTTCCACTAAATCAAATCAAAGTCACCGACGATGTCGTGCAGATTAAACCGGCAAAATCTGATCGGGCCGATTCTGCGTATCGATTTACGATCTACCTCATCGATCATCAAGAAGTGTTTTACTTCCCTCTTAAAACGCCTTTCACTGTAATCAAGCAATGGGTTCAAGAAATTAATCGATCTTTGACCGGCACCCCCGGTGGCTGGCACCCTGAGGACATCGGACTCGTTGACGTTAAAAAGGCCATCGGTGTGATCAAACAAAGTGCGACCAGCGCTGCATCGGCAACGAAAGACGCGACGGAGAACCTTCTCGAGAGCGCTTCCCCCATTGCGAAAAATGCATTCCAAGTAGCAAAACCGCTCATTCCCGTTGCGGCCGCAGTCGCAACCGCCGTTCCTTCACCCGCCGGAAAGGCAGCAGGCGCCGCCCTTAGGACAATCGACGCCTTGGCAAAACGTGACGAAGCGGCGGAATCTATA
>USLT01000136.1 GCA_900555585.1 uncultured Collinsella sp. | reverse complement strand
GCGCGTCGTGGCCGACGCCAACGTCTTCCTGTTCGCGAACCTGATGCCCGACGTCCCGGTCGGCTATATGGTTCCCGGGGTCGCGCACGTGCCATATCGGGAGACGCACCTCACCGACCCCGTGCCCATTCCCACGCCCCATGAGCGCGCGTACTGGGACGCGTTCGTGGTTCCCGCCCTCGCCGCCGCGCGCGCGGCGGGGGAGGAGGTCTCGCCCCGCGGTCGCCGCGGGCTGCTATGCGATGTCGACGCCCGGCCCGCGATCATCGGCGCCGCCGCGACGTCAGTTCCCGTTCCGCCGCCTTGCGCCCCCGTCGCAGCCGTCTCTCCCGTTCGGGCCGACCTCGATCTCGCGCTCGGCGTCTGGTCCCATCTTCTGGCCGATGCCATCTGGAACCATCGCGTGGGCGAGTACCTCGATATGATCGGCGGGGAGCCCGGCGAGGGGTTCCGCATCAAGAAGCAGGCGGATTTCGACGGATTCGGCCGAACGCTCGCCCTATCGTCGGTTCCCAGGGAGACGGCGACCCTCCTCGGCGCGGTATCGAGGTATCCCCAGTACCGCCTCGAGCGGCAGGGCGTCCACGATTCGATCGTCGTCGCCCACGAGATCGTGCGGTCGAGCGGGGCGATCGACCATCCGCCGTATCGGCTTCTCGCCGAGGCGTTCTTCGCGAGCGTGCTCGAGGAGGTCGTCGTGCAGTCCGATCTCCTGCTCGCCGACCGACTGGGCTGATCGGCCGCCCCGCGACGGACGCCCGCACGGCGGATGCCCGTCGTCGCAGGGTGCCCGTCGCATCGATGATGCCGCGATAAGCAAAAACCCCGCCGGAGGGGAGCTCCGACGGGGTGGGCGAGGCGCTTATGTCGCGTTGTCCTAGCGGACCTGGGCGACGCAGACGACGTTGGTCGAGGTGACCTTGTCCTCGAGCGTGACGGAGGTCGTCGGGTCGCCGGCGGTGACGACGGTGATGTCGCCCTTCTCAAGGTAGCCGCGGTCGCGGGCGGCCTCGATGGCGCGGGCGGCGGTGAGGCTCACGTCATCGCCCTCGGTCGAGACGTGGAAGGGCACGACGCCCCAGTACATGAGCATCTTCGGCACGGCCCACTCGTTGCGGGTGAAGGCGACGATGGGCATGTTGGGGCGGAAGTGGCTCACCAGGCGCGCGGAGCGGCCGGTGGTGGTGGGGACGGTGATGCACTTGGCGCGCACGGTGGCGGCCATGTTGACGGCGGAGAGGCCCACGACGTTGTTGATCACGCGCGTGCCCTTGGAGCCCTCGGGGACCTTGAGCTCGCGGTGGGCGGGCAGATGGCGCTCGGTCTCCATGGCGATGCTCGCCTGCATCTTGACGGCCTCGACCGGGTACATGCCGGCGGCGGACTCGCCGGAGAGCATGACGGCGTCGGTGCCGTCGTAGATCGCGTTGGCGACGTCGGCGACCTCGGCGCGGGTCGGGCGCGGGTTGCGCTGCATGGAGTCGAGCATCTGGGTGGCGGTGATGACGGGCTTGTAGGCCGCGTTGCACTTGGAGATGATCTCCTTCTGGATGAAGGGGACGAGCTCGGGCGCGATCTCGATGCCGAGGTCGCCGCGGGCGACCATGATGCCGTCGGACTCCTCGAGGATCTCGTCGAAGTTGTCGACGCCCAGGGAGCTCTCGATCTTGGGGAAGATGGAGACGTGCTCGCCGCCGTTGGCGTCGAGCAGCTCGCGGATCTCGCGGACGGCCTTGCCGTTGCGGATGAAGGAGGCGGCGACGTAGTCGATGCCCTCGGAGATGCCGAAGAGGATGTCCTCGCGGTCGCGCTCGGTGATCGCGGGCAGGCTCAGGTCGACGTTGGGGATGTTGACGCCCTTGCGCTCGCCGATCTCGCCGTTGTTCTTGACGATGCAGTGGATGTCGGAGCCCTCGACGTGGTCGACCTGCAGGTCGATCAGGCCGTCATCGATCAGGATGTGGGAGCCGGCCTTGACCTCGTTGGGGAGGTTCAGGTAGTCGAGGGAGATGTGGCCGGCGTTGCCGAGGTTCTCCTCGGTGGTGGGCTCGGCGGTCACGATGATCGGGTCGCCGGCGGTGACGGTGACCTTCTTGTGGCCCTCGAGCAGGCCGGTGCGGACCTCGGGGCCCTTGGTGTCGAGCAGGAGTCCGATGGGGGTCTCGAGCTCGGCGGCGATACGGCGGACGCGCTCGATGCGACCGTGGTGCTCCTCGTAGGAGCCGTGCGAGAAGTTGAAGCGGGCGATGTTCATGCCCGCCTTGATCATCTCGCGCAGGATATCGTCGTTGTCACAGGCAGGACCCATCGTGCATACGATTTTGGTGCGCTTGAACATCCAGACCTCCATCTGACGTGGCTTATAGCGCTTTACAACCGAGGACCATTATAGGTGAATCGGTGGCTGGTACGGATTACTTTCCCAGACTGCTTGTCAAGTATTCAGCGCCCGAACGGGGGCAAAAAGAGCGATGGGCGTGGCGGCGCCGGGCGCGCCGCGGGCGACGGGAAGATTGTAGGCATGCTTTGGAGTTCTGGAGCATCTGTCGGGTTCAGCTCTAGCCGTGTTTCGGTTGGGTACCATATCGACCGTTGACAAGCCCTTGCCCCTCCTGGGGGAATTATAATCGGGTGTCAATCCGTTGGAATGGGGTGCGGGGCACCGCATCCCGCTGAGAAGCTCCAGGAGGGATTAGATTGAAGGAGTACTTGGCTTCGGCCGAGGAGGTGCTCGACGCCCAGTCGACGAGCGCCGACCAGGGCCTCACCGCCGCCGAGGCGCAGACGCGTCTGGCGAGCATGGGCCCCAACAAGCTCGATGAAGAAGAGAAGACCCCCATGTGGAAGCGGTTCTTCGAGCAGATGGCTGACCCGATGGTCATCATGCTGCTCGTCGCTGCCGCCATCTCCGTCATCACCAGCATGATCCAGGGCCATCCCGATTGGGCCGACGCCGCGATCATCCTGTCCGTCGTCATCCTCAACTCGGTCCTCGGCGTGGTCCAGGAGGCCAAGTCCGAGCAGGCCCTCGAGGCCCTGCAGGAGATGAGCGCCGCGCAGTCCAAGGTGATCCGCGACGGCAAGCTCATGCACCTGCCCAGCTCCGAGCTGGTTCCCGGCGACATCGTCCTGCTCGAGGCGGGCGACTCCGTGCCGGCGGACTGCCGCGTGATCGAGAGCGCCTCCATGAAGATCGAGGAGGCCGCCCTCACCGGCGAGTCCGTCCCGGTCGAGAAGCACGCCGACGAGATCTCGCTCGCCGCCGACGCGGACGACGTGCCGCTGGGCGACCGCAAGAACATGTGCTACATGGGCTCCACCGTCGTGTACGGCCGCGGCCGCGCCGTCGTGGTGGGTACCGGCATGAACA
>USLT01000135.1 GCA_900555585.1 uncultured Collinsella sp. | reverse complement strand
GGGGCCCGTCCGCTATGGACGGGCCCCGCATGAAGACCGGTTTGGTCGCCCCCTACTCCTTGAAGAGGTAGCCGACGCCGCGCACGGTGCTGATGTGCGCCGCGATCTGCGGACCGACCTTGGAGCGGATGCGTCGGATATGCACGTCGACGGTGCGCGTGCCGCCGCAGTACTCGAAGCCCCAGACGCGATGGAGCAGCACCTCGCGGCTATAGGCGCGGTTGGGATGCGTCACCAGGAACGACAGCAGCGAGTACTCCATCAGCGTGAGGTCGACGGGCTCGCCGTCGAGCGAGACCTGGTAGGTCGCGAGGTTGATGGTCATGCCGTCCACGGAGACGCACTCGTCGCCCGCGAACGGGTCGTCCTCCCCGAGCAGCCTGCGGGCACGGACCTCGAGCTCGGAGGCGCTGGCGCCGGAGCAGATGAAGTCGGCGCGCGAGCTACCGGGCAGGCGCAGCGAGGAGAGGTCCTCCTCGTCCACGACGAGCAGCATCGGGATGCTGCCCCGGCCCTCGAGCCACTTGGCGATCTGCTCGATCCTATCCGGCCGGACGCCGTCGGTGTCGAGCAGGAGCAGGTCGAAATCATGGACCGCTCCGGGCGAGTCAGGGGTCGCCGCGTAGACCTCGGCGCCCAACGAGGACGTGAGCGTCCGAGCGAACTCGTGGAAGCGCGTCGTGCGCGCCATGTACAGTATGCTTCTCTCGGACATATCCCCTCCTTGTAGGCATATGATACCAACTCGCATGGCGGTCGCGGCCGACGCCCCGTCGAGCCCCGCGGCGAGCGAGGCCGACGCGCTAGGAATTAGCCAGGTAGTGCCTGACTTCCCAATCCGTGATGCTGGAGGCGAACTTGTCCCACTCGGCGCGCTTCTTCTTCAGGAAGAAGCCGTGGATGTGCTCCCCGAGCGCCTCGCGCATGAGCTCGGACTCCTCGAAGCGGTCGAGCGCCTCGGAAAGGCTGCGCGGGAGCGGCTTGATGCCGCGCTCGGCGAGATCGGCGGCGGACATGCCCTCGATGGCGACGGTCGTCTCGCAGGGGAGCTCGAGCCCGCGCTCGATGCCGTCCAGGCCGGCGGCAAGGGTGACGGCGTTGACCAGGTAGGGGTTGGCCATGGGATCGGGCGTGCGCAGCTCGATGCGCGTGGAGAGGTGCTTGCCAGGCTTGTAGATGGGGATGCGGATCATGGCGGCGCGGTTGCGCAGGCCCCACGTCGCGTAATGCGGCCCGTTGCCGATACCCGAGCTCAGGCGCTTGTAGGAGTTGACGGTGGGATTGGTGATCGCCGTGATCTCGGCGGCGTGGTCGAGGATGCCGGCCATATAGCTCTTGGCGATGGGCGACAGGTGGTAGTCCGGGTCGTCCTCGCCCCAGAACACGTTGTTGCCGGCGCGGTCGAACAGCGATTGGTGCAGCAGCATGCCCGAGGAGGACTCGCCGGCGATGGGCTTGGGCATGAAGCTCGCGTGGATGCCGGCCTCGAAGGCCTCCAGGCGCACGACGTGCTTCGCCGTCATGATGTTGTCGGACATGCCGAGCGCCTCGGCGTGCCGCAGCGAGATACCGTGCTGCGAGCGGCCCGAGGAGTGGAAGGTGTACTCGACCGGGACGCTCATCTTCTCGAGCATGAGGACGGTGGAGCGGCGCAGGTCGCGTGCCGAGTCGGACGGCGACAGGTCGAAGTAGCGCACGTCGTCGAGCGGCTCGGGCGTCGACTCGTCCGGGAAGTAGTAGAACTCCAGCTCGGCGCCGACGTTCATGATGAAGCCGGACTTCTCGGCCCGCTTGAACATACGGCGCAGGCACTCGCGCGGATCGCCCGCGAAGGGCTTGCGGTCGGGGGTGCACACGTCGCAGAAGATGCGCGCGGCGCCGTCGTGGCTGGGGCGCCAGGGCAGGATCTGGAAGGTCGAGGGGTCGGGGAAGGCCAGCATGTCGGCCTCCTCCGGGGTGGTGAAGCCCTCGATGGCCGACCCGTCGAAGCCGATGCCCTCCTCGAAGGCGACTTCGAGGTCCTCCGGCGCGATCGCGAAGCTCTTGAGTCTGCCCAGGACGTCGGTGAACCACAGGCGGATGAAACGGATGTCGCGCTCCTCGACCGTGCGGAGCACGAAGTCGATGTTCTGCTGCAGATCCATGGGGCAACCTTTCGCTATGCGATGTGCGCGGGCGTTCTCGCTTGCGATTGTCCCACGCCATTGTTTCGGCGGCGTTTCGGACGCCCGGCGCGGGCGGGCGCTACAGGCCGCGTCCCAGGCGCTCGGCCACCTCGTCGGCCCCGGCGGCCGCGGGGCAGGCCGCCTTCTTGGACGCGGAGCAGCTCGGGCAGGCGCCGCCGCAAGACCCGGCGGACGCGCAGTCCCCGCACGTCCCCTTCTTGCGCAGCCGCACGAGGACGGCGACGAACGCCGCCGCGATGATGGCCACTATGGCGATATCGATGGGAGCCATGTGCGCTCCTCCTCTCAACTCGACCCCACCAGCGTAGCGCCATCGCGCGCGCCGGGGGATGGAAATGGCGCGAATCCGGTCGCGAGCGACTCGCCGACCGGATTCGCGGGATGGCCTATGGGGCTATGCCGCCTCGCCCGCCGCAGCGGGGCGCGGCGCCGAGGCATCGTCCCAGGCGCCGGCCGGCATGGGGCGCAGCAGCTGGAAGACGATGAGGCACGCGAGGGCCGCGGCGACGAGGGTCCATGCGCTGAACACGCCCTGGGCGGCCAGGTAGAACTGGTTGATCATGAGGCCGACGACCCATGCGAAGCCGCACTCGTAGCCCAGCGCGACGGCGGTCCACTTGGCCGAGCCCATCTGGGCGCGGATCGTGCCCATCGCGGCGAAGCAGGGAGCGCACAGCAGGTTGAACGCGCCGAACGCGGCGATGGCGCCCGCGCTGGGGAAGAGCGCGGCGAAGGCGGCCCAGAGGCTCGGGTCGGTCTCGGTGGCGTCGGCGAGGTGCAGCAGCGACGCCGCCGTCGACATGACGTTCTCCTTGGCGACCAGGCCGGTCACGGACATGGCGGTCGCCTGCCAGGAATCGAACCCGAGCGGGGCGAACACCCACGCGACGGCGCCGGCGACGTAGGCGAGCAGCGAGTAATCGGTGAACTCCTCGGGGATTCCGGCCATGGCGGGCAGGTAGCCGAACGAGCCGTTGAAGAAGCCGAAGCTGGACAGGAACCACACGACGATGGTCGAGGCGAAGATGATCGTGAACGCCTTCTTGATATAGGCGCTCACGCGCTCCCACACATGCAGGGCCCAGCTGCGCGCGCTCGGCATGTGGTAGGCGGGCAGCTCCATCACGAAGGGGGTGGGGCGGCCGGCGAACAGCTTCGTCTTCTTGAGCATGATGCCCGAGACGATGACCGCGACGA
>USLT01000134.1 GCA_900555585.1 uncultured Collinsella sp. | reverse complement strand
AGAAACGGGCCCGGAGACCGCATCGAGGCGGCTCCGGGCCCGTCGCTTTCACGCGCTATGGGTGCGCGGTCTACTTCATGATCTTGCGGAACATGCCCATGACGTCGTCGTAGGTCGCCTCGCGGGGGTTGCCCGGGAAGCAGGCGTCGGCCATGGCGTCACGGGTGAGCGTGTCGAGCTCCTCCTCGGTGATGGCCTCGCAGACGGTGGGGATGTTGACGTCGACGGAGAGCTGCTTGACGGCGGCGATGGCGGCGTCGGCGGCCTCGTCGGTGCTCATGCCGGCGGTGTCGACGCCCATGGCCTCGGCGACCTTGGCCAGGCGCTCGGTCACGACGGGCTTGTTGAACTCCATCGCGATGGGCAGCAGCATGGCGCAGGCGACGCCGTGCGGGGTGTCGAAGTGCGCGGAGAGCGTGTGGGCCATGGAGTGGTCGACGCCCAGGCCGACGTTGGAGAAGCCCATGCCGGCGATGTACTGGGCGAGCGCCATGCCCTCGCGGCCGGAGCCGGGAACGCCGCTCCTGGCCTCGGCGACGGCGTCGCGGAGGTTCTTGGAGATGAGCTCGATCGCCTTGAGGTGGAACATGTCGGACATCTCCCAGGCGCCCTGGGTGGTGTAGCCCTCGATGGCGTGGGTGAGCGCGTCCATGCCGGTACTGGCGGTGAGGCCGGCGGGCATGGTGGCCATCATCTCGGGGTCGACGACGGCGACCTCGGGGGCGTCGTTGGTGTCGACGCAGACGAACTTGCGGACCTTCTCGACGTCGGTGATGACGTAGTTGATGGTAACCTCGGCCGCGGTGCCGGCGGTGGTGGGCACGGCGATGGTGAACACGGCGTGGTTCTTGGTGGGGGCGACGCCCTCGAGGCTGCGCACGTCGGCGAACTCGGGGTTGGTGATGATCACGCCGATGGCCTTGGCGGTGTCCATGGCGGAGCCGCCGCCGATGGTCACGATGGAGTCGGCCTCGGCGGCCTTGAACGCCTCCACGCCGTCGACGACGTTCTGGATGGTGGGGTTGGGCTTGATGTCGGAGTAGACGCTGTAGGCGATGCCGGCCTCGTCGAGCAGGTCGGTGACCTTGGTGGAGACGCCGAACTTCACGAGGTCGGGGTCGGTGCAGACGAAGACCTTCTTGTAGCCGCGGCGCTGGAGCTCGCCGGGGATCTCCTTGATGGCGCCGGCGCCATGATAGGAGATGGTGTTGAGAACGATACGGTTTGCCATGGTGTGCCTCCTTGCACGGAATCGCGGAGCACGCCCACCGGCAGCGTCGGCGGCACGGCCCGCACCACCATGATACCCCTCGGCGCCGCGCCCGTGCACGCGGACGGGCACCGGGGCGCCCGCGACATGGAGGCGGGAGAAGCGCCCCTCCCCCGGGCTATTCGACCGGGAACTCGTCCAGGAGGTCCTTCTCACGATCGGAGAACATGAGGGCGAAGGCGACGAAGAGCAGCAGCGAGCACAGGGAGATCGCCTGGAGCCCGAAGCGCTCGAGGCACCAGTTCCCCAGGACGGCGCCGGCCACGAAGCACGCGATCACGCCGAAGTAGAGCGCGCCGTTCACCAGGAAGCCGCGCTTATGGGTGATGATGTAGTCGTCGACGTTCTGCAGGGCGCTGCGGAGGTTGCCGATGCACATGGTGGTCGCGACGCCGCGGCCATGGATCTTGCGGAAGCTCTCGACCTGCATGCCGCATGCCAGCGACGTGAGGCAGTTCGCCTCGAGGTCGTGCGCGGGGCCGATGAAGCCGACGCCGAGCAGGATCAGGGCCTCCACGAGCACGGTCACCTGGCGCCAGTGAATCGAGCTGGAGAAGCGCACGTGGACGAGGTCGCTCGCCATGATGCCCACGGCGAAGGAGATGACGGGCAGCAGGAAGGTCGCCGCCAGGGCGAACTCGCCCTGCGAGAGATGCACGCCCGTGAGCAGGATGTTGCCGGTCTGGGCGTTGGCGAACACGCCGCCGCGGCCCATGTAGGAGTACACGTCCATGAACCCGCCGACCAGCGCCAGGATGATGCCCAGCTCGATCGACTCGGAAACCTGCCTCGCCCGCTCCATGCGGCCCCTCCCCTCGAAGACGCTCGGACGGCGCGACGCGCGCCGCCAACCCTTAGGGTACGACAGCCCCGCATGGGACCGCAACGGGCGCGCGGCGGTTAACCCGCCGCTTACATTCGTGAAGGTGATTTGGAGGTGTTGACGCGAAGGGAGACAATCCTATAATCCGTGTCGGTTATTAAACGAACGGCTCCGGCCACACGCCTTGGGAGGTGCAGCCATGGATAGCGTTCCCAGTCATAGTTCCCGCGATGCGGCTCGCTGTCGATTATCCGCTCGGCGCGCCCGCTCCCCCAAGGCGGCCCGGCCCTAGCGCTCGCTCGGCGCCGGACCCCGACCGAGCGGACCGCCGCGCGACATCCACACCACAACGCAATCGATAGCCTGGCGCATGAACATGCGACGCGTCCCGCATGCCGGAGGCGCCCACAAGGGGCGCCGCGCCGCCGCATGCCCGGCCGCGTCGACCGCGGGAGAACCCGCCCGACCAGCTAGGGGCCCCGTGTGCCCCGCAAGCCGCCAGGAGGTGCGACATGTCCAAGCTGACGCGCACGATCCAGCAGCTCCACCAGCTGCGCAACAGCAAGCAGACCATCCAGACCAGCGAGCTCGACCGCCTCGTCGTCTTCGCCGCCACCCACGAGCCCGAGGAGCTCTACGCCCAGCTCGGCACCGGGCCGCACGGACTCGACCCCGAGCTCGCCTCCGAGCTGACCGGCGCCTACGGCAAGAACATCGTCGAGGAGGAGACGCACGACAGCGCGCTCAAGCGCCTCGTCGAGTCCTTCGCGAGCCCCTTCACCCTCATCCTCGCCGTGCTCGCCGGCATCTCCCTGTACACCAACGTCATCCTCGCGCCCGCGGGCGAGGCGGACCCCTCCACGGCCATCATCATCGGCATCATGGTCGTCATCTCCGGCGCGCTGCGCTTCACGCAGGAATCCAAAAGCGTCAGCGCCGCGAGCGCCCTCAAGGACATGGTGACGACCACCTGCTGCGTGGTGCGCGCGGGCGGCGACGAGGGAGGGACCGAGATCCCGATGGAGGACGTGGTCCCGGGCGATATCGTTCGGCTGTCCGCGGGCGACATGGTTCCGGCGGACGTCCGCATCGTCTCGGCCAAGGACCTCTTTATCACCCAGGCGGCGCTCACCGGCGAGAGCGAGCCGGTGGAGAAGGTCGTCGGCACCCTGGAGGTCGCCTACCACGGCCGCGGAACCGGCCTAGCCATCGACGACTGCGCGAACATCGCCTTCTCCGGGACCACCGTCCAGAGCGGGTCGGCGACCGCCCTCGTGCTGTGCACGGGCGCCCATACCT
>USLT01000133.1 GCA_900555585.1 uncultured Collinsella sp. | reverse complement strand
CGGCGTACTCGATCTTGCCGTTCTCGTCGACGAGAACCAGGGAGTTCTCGACCGGATCGGCACCGGTGCCGTCGATGAGCTTGCCGCCAACGATTGCATACTTAGTGGGCATGGTTCCTCCTTATTGGAACTCGATATGGACGCGCCGGGGTCCATAGCGGAACTTCGGCGCGAATCGCCTTGAAGCCCATCGCATGGATGCGCCCGCCCCTCGAAAGGAGTCATGATCAGGCGCGGGCGCATCCGATGCGATCGGGGGTGGAGACGTTAAGCCTTCTTACGGGCCTTGGTGATCGCCATCAAAACCAGGCCGACCGCAAGCCAGCCGAGCACGATGGACCACTCGACCAGGTTCAGCGACGCGGGGCTGAAGGGCAGCACCAGCAGACCGATGATGATCGCGCCGGCGGCGATGGCCAGGCAGATGCCGAACTTACCGCCCGGGACCTTGTACGGGCGCGGCAGGTCGGGCTCGGTGTAGCGCATCTTCAGGCATGCCAGGGCGACCATGGTGCAGGAGAAGATGAACGCGAGCGCCGAGACGTTGGTCAGCGGGATCAGCATGTTCTTGCCCAGGAAGGGGCCGACGACCGTAATGACCGCAAGGACCACGCAGGCGAGCTTGGGGGCGCCGGAGCGCTCGTCGACCTCGGCGAACTGCTCGGGGAGCTGGCCCTTGCGACCCATCGCGAGCATGATGCGGCTCGTCGCTCCATAGAAGGAGTTCATGGGGCCCATGGGCCCGAGGGTCGCGATCACGAGCATGGCGATGTAGAGAATCATGTTGATGTTCTTCAGGCACGCCAGCGCGGGAACGGGCTGCTCGACGAAATCATGCCACGGAAGGATGGTTCCGAAGGAGTAGATGCAGACCATGTAGAAGCCACCGGAAGCGAGCAGCGCCAAGGTGATGATCTTGCCGAACTTGTTCCAGTTCAGCCCCTCCGCCGCCTCCTCGGCCTGCTGAGGAATGGTGTCGAAACCCGCGTAGAAGAACGGGGTCAGCACCAGGACGGAGACGATGCCGGCGAACAGGTTGGTCGACTCGGTGGCGGGCTCGCCGCCGCCGGCGTTGGCGACCTGGGAGAAAACGGGCATGGCGTTATCCGGCGAACCGGTAACGAAGGAGACGCCCATAGCGAGGAGCATGCCGCACAGCAGCGCCTTCGTGAGGAAGGCCTGGAGCTTCGCGGCAGAGGAAGCGCCGCGGAAGTTCAAGAAGATGACGTAGGCGGCGAAACCCAGGGCGATGACCGTCGGGATCAGGTAGACGTCCGCGCCCAGGATCGTGTAGAGCTTGAAGGCGCGCAGGAACTCGAGGCCGGGCAGGCCGCCGAACATATCGGAAACCAGGGTCGAGATCGCGATGGCCTCCCACGGGCAGAGAATGCCGTTGCCAAGCGCCAGGAACCAACCAGTGATGTAGGACGCCGTATGGCCGAACGTGCGGTCGACGTACTCGACGATGCCGCCCGAAACCGGGATGGCTGCCGTCAGCTCGCCGAATACCGCTCCGATAGGCACCAAGGCGATGGCGCCCAAGAGGAATGAGATCATAGCGGGAACAGGGCCGCCGCCGACGACCATCCAGTCGCCGACCTGCAGCACCCAGCCGGTACCGATGATGGCGCCGAAGCCGATGGTGAAGAAGTTCCAAAGCGAAAGGGTCTTCTTCATCCCGCCCTGCTCGGATGCAGTAGTGGTGTCCGCCATTGCATGCCTCCTTTCCATTGTTTTGGGCCGAACGCTCGGCCCTCCCCTCTTTCACGCGGGCGCCCGCCCGCGCCGTGCAACGCATACGTTACGAGCACTCGACGCGAAAGCGTCCATCGAAACGATTGGAGGGGGAAGCCGAGAACGAGCGGCTCCGTTTTCCAGACGAACGGCTCCGATGGCGGGGGCGCGTTCACGGGCTGGCCGCGCTCCAAACCAACCACATGGAGCGGCTGCGGTCCGCTTGGCCTCGAGGCGCTTTACCTTTGAAGCGATCAGCCCTATCTTTTTGCTTAAGTACGCAGCTTCTAGGAGGTGGCAGGCATGCAGCGCCGATCCCACGAC
The DNA here is from genome assembly GCA_900555585.1 of uncultured Collinsella sp. GTDB lineage: Bacteria > Actinomycetota > Coriobacteriia > Coriobacteriales > Coriobacteriaceae > Collinsella. The sequence goes on along the minus strand of USLT01000133.1, from coordinate 1,370 downwards.
AGCAACGATCGCCGTCCGGGCGAATCCGGCCGCGGCCCTCGGAACGTCGCGTCGCGAAATCAGCCCCTCGCCCCCCGGACCGCGGCGCTCGCGGGCTCGCGTAGGCACCTCGGCCCGCTCAACCAGCCAGAAGAACGAAATCCGACCCCCTCCCGCGCTGCAAGCGGCTCAACGCGTCGCGAGGCCTCCGCCCGCAGCGGAGTCCCGCGCAACCCGGGCCGGCAGCACAACGGAAACCGACGCCAGGCGCGTCGCAGCGGGGCGATGTACCTCAAGCGCGGGCTGCCGATCAACTCGACAAGGCGCTTCAATCCCCTCGTGCTCCTTGCGCCCCTCGCCATCGTCGGAGTCGTCGCCGGCGTCTGGTCCGCACTTCATGCGAACTCGGCGCCACGGGAGCCAACCCTCGGGTCCCGTGCCGGCGCCCAGCTCACCGAGCAACTCCAACGCGCGAGCATGGTGGTCGAAGCGCCGCGCGTCGCGCCCACGCCAAAGAAGAAATGGAAGAAGGGCGCCGTCCCGCATATCTACCAGACCGATCCCGCATGGGCCGACGAGCCCTATGCCGGCGAGACCATCGCGATCAGCGGCTGCGGCCCCACATGCCTCTCCATGGTCTACGTCGCGCTCACCGGCGATGAGGAGATGGACCCCGTCTCTATGGCGGCCTTCAGCGAGTCGAACGACCACGTGCAACAAGGGATGACGGCCTGGACCCTCTTTACCGACGGCGCGGCGAAGCTCGGGATCATCGGCACCCCGATTCCCGCATCCGCCCAGTCCGTCCACGACGAGCTCGACGGCGGCAAGCCCGTCGTCTTCAACGTCAAGCCGGGCAGCGCCTTCACGACAACCGGCCACTACATCGTGGCCACCGGTCTCGACGACGAGGGGCGCGTCATCGTAAACGATCCCAACAGCTACGCCCTCAGCGCCCTTACATGGGACCTCGACTATCTGATATCCCATAGCTCGAACATGTGGAGCTTCGAGCTCTCGTAATCATCGACGACGACTGCCGGGCAAACCAACGCAGGCGGCGTCGCCGGGCATAAAAAAGCGCCCCCGGCAAAGCCGAGGGCGCCAAAGAGAGAGAGGCAAAGCTATCGCGTTAACGCGAACGGATTAGCCGACGATGCGGGTACCGGAAAGGCCGGCCATGGTCTCGGCGGCCTTGTCGAGAGCACCGATGATGCAGGTGCGGCCCTTGCGGGAACGGGCGAACTTGATCGCGGCGCGGACCTTGGGCTCCATGGAGCCCTTGCCGAACTGGCCCTCGTCGGCGAGCTTCTCGGCCTCGTCGGCGGTGAGCTCCTCGAGCTCCTGCTGGTCGGGCTTGCCGAAGTTGATGGCGACGTGCTCGACAGCGG
>USLT01000132.1 GCA_900555585.1 uncultured Collinsella sp. | reverse complement strand
CCATTCGCCATGATTGTACGATGCCTCCGCCGCACGCGCCGCGCGATGGCTCCCCGGCGCGCGAAACCATATGCGACACACAGGGTCCTGGGCGGTCCGGCTCCGCGTCGTTCCCTCCTGAACCGGCAGGCGGGCGATGGCTTGCTAAACCTTAGTCATAAAGACTTAGATTTGATGAATCTATGACGCTTAGGAAATCTTCGTAGGAGTGTTTATCGACGGACTTCGCGGGAATAACAGCAATGTCCAACGAAGACCGCGCCCCCCGCAGGCGGGACACGGCAATCACAGAGGAGTGATTCTTATGGCAAGCATGGTTCCGTATCGTTCCGCATTCGGCATCCGCCCCGTCGTCCCCGCATCCCTGTTCGACGCCTTCGACGACATGATGGATCTGGCGAGCGCCCCGCTCGCGGCCAAGGCGTTCCCCATCGACGTCGAGGACCAGGGCGACGCGTACGAGGTCAAGGCCTATCTCACCGGCGTGTCCAAGGACGACATCGACGTGGAGCTCAACGAGGGGCGCCTGTCCATCTCCGTCAACGTGGAGGAGAAGGAGGAGGACCAGGGCAAGAACTTCCTGCAGAAGGAGTTCACCGCCTACTCGGCGACCCGCGGCGTCTACCTCAAGGACGCTTCCTGCGACGGCCTCTCCGCTCGTTACGCCGACGGCGTCCTGACGGTCCGCGTTCCCAAGTTCGTGGAGAAGAAGAACGTCACCAAGGTCGCCATCGACTAGGGCGCCCTATAGCCGAATCTAGGCGGTCCGGTGAATCCGGGGTCGGCCCGTTTTTCATGATGTGCCTAAGTGCAATCTTGACGACTTTTCCCATGTAAAGGCGCGCCTACCAGCAGGTGATCGGACGGTTCTGACCCGCGGGCCTGATGCGCAGCGCGGTCCCATCGGCGCGTCGGAGCGTTGCACTGCTGCCGAGCTCGTCGTCGAGCTCGGCCCCGAGCGACGCGGCGAGCGCGCGGACGGCGAGGCTCGGCCGGTTGTTCTCCTGGGAGATGTGCATGGCGACCAGGTGCTCGGTTCCGGGGCCGATGAGCCGCGGAGCCGCCTCGGCGGCCTGCTCGTTGGAGAGATGGCCCCCATCCGACGCGATGCGGTCCTGCAGGTGGCGCGGATAGGGCCCGCATCGCAGCATCGCGACGTCATGGTTGCTCTCGAGCGCGATGATGCGGGCGCCGCGCAGCGCTTCGAGGGCGGATGCGGGCAGGAAGCCGGTGTCGGTGACGTAGCCGATGTCGTCACCCGGCGTGCTGAAGCGAAGGCCCACGGGATTCACGACGTCGTGCGAGGTGGCGAACGTCTTGATCCGGACGCCGGCGATGGAGAGCTCGTCGCCCGGATCGAACTCCCTGAACGGGAGCTCGGCGGTCTTCGCCCTCGCGCGGGGGGTGCCGGCGCTCGCGAAGAGCTCGACATCGAATCGGCGGCACCAGACGGGCACGCCGCCCACGTGGTCCGAGTGCTCGTGGGTGACGATGAGCGCCCGGACGTCTTCCGGGTCGAGGCCGAGGGCGTCCAGGCGAGCGAGCGCCTCGCGACGGGAGAGGCCGTTGTCGACCATGATCAGGCCCTCGGGTCCCTCGACGACCGCGCAGTTGCCCTTCGAGCCGCTCGCGAGGACATGCAGGTGGAGGTCTTTAGGGCCCTTCGGCCCGTGCGTGCTACGAGTTAGCTCCATGAGGCTCCCAATGGATACAATGTCAACAAAAAACGGAAAGGGGAACCATGCCCACGGTCGCACAACATCACGTCAGGCGGGCGCGCCATGCGGGCACGGCGGCGCGCGTCGGCGGGCCCGAGCGCTGCGCTCCCGTGGTGCTTATGGTATCAGGCGGCGCGGACTCGACGGCGCTGCTCCTCATGGCGTGCACATCGACGCTCGATATCGACGACGGCCGCGGCCGCGCCCGCATCGCGCGCGAGCGCCTGCACGTGCTTCACGTGAACCATCACCTGCGCGGCGCAGCGTCCGATGGCGACGAGGCCTTCGTGCGCGAGCTGTGCGAGCGCTATGGGCTGCCGCTTTGCGTGGAGCACGTGTCGTTCGCCGATATCGGAGGCGGCAACCTCGAGGCGGCCGCGCGCGACGCCCGCTATGCCGCGGCGCGCCGGTACGTGCGGCAGCTTTGCCGGGAGTCCGGGGCGCCGCGCTCGGCGGCGAGGATCCTGACGGCGCATACCGCCAGCGACCGGGCCGAGACCTTCTTCATGAACGCGATCAAGGGGTCGGGTCCGGCGGGGCTGTCCAGCATCCCGCGTCGGCGCAACATCATCGTTCGGCCCCTCATCGATTCGACCCATGCCGAGCTCGTGAGCTACCTGGAGCTCGCCGGCCAGCCATGGCGGGAGGACGAGTCGAATCGGGACACCTCCTATCTCAGGAACTTCATCCGCCATCGCATCCTGCCCCTGGCGCGCGAGCGCAACGGCAGCGTGGAGCGCTCGATCGGCGCCGCGTGCGACATCCTTGGCGACGAGGACGCCTTCATGTCGCAGCTGGCTTCGAAGGCCCTGCGATCCTGCATCAGGAGGCGCGAGGAGCATCTGCTGGTGCTCGATGCAGGCAAGCTGGCGTCGGCTGAGATCGCCATCGCCCGGCGCATGGTGCGGTCGGCGGTCGACATGCTCGATGCCGACGCGCGCCTCGAGATGCGCCACGTCGAGGCGGTGCTGGAGATTGTTGCTGAGGGGTGCGGTTCGCGCACGCTTCCCGGCGGGCTGGACGCGCGCGTCGAGTTCGGCGCGCTCGCGTTGAGGACCGCTGCCGCCCGCGAGGAGCTTATCACCCACAACCTGCGGCTGGTGGTGTATCTGGCCAAAAAGTACGAGAACAGCGGTGTGCCCGCCGAGGACCTGATCAGCATCGGCACCATCGGCCTGATTAAAGCAGTAGATACCTATGACTGCACCCGCACCACCCGCTTTGCCAGTTACGCCAGCCGCTGCATTGAAAACGAGCTGCGGATGCAACTGCGCCACACCCGGCGCGAAGCAGGCACCGTTTCTTTGCAGGAGCCGCTGGAAACCGGCGCGGACAGCGGCATGCTGACCCTGGCGGATGTTCTGCCCGACCTGGCCACAATGGAAGAAGACTGCGAACTGCGGGATGCCGCCGCTCAGCTGCACCAGCTGGTTACTGCCCTGCCGGAGCGCGAGCAGCAGATTTTGACTCTGCGGTACGGCCTGAATGGCGCCGTCCCGCAGACGCAGCAGCAGATTGCCGCACAGTTCGGCATCAGCCGCAGCTATGTATCCCGGCTGGAAAAGCACGCCCTTGCCCGCCTGCGCCGCGCGTGGAACCAACCGCATCCGCTGTAACTGCTCAAACGTTTGCATTTTATAACAGCCGTTCATTGGCGGACAACTGTTTCTGTAAAAGTCAAAAGTATGACTTTTCAAAACTACTTGCACTGTCCCCTGCTTTTCCTTTATAATAGTATAT
>USLT01000131.1 GCA_900555585.1 uncultured Collinsella sp. | reverse complement strand
TGCAGCCGCCTCGCCTGCTTTTCTCAGGGCGCCCAGCCATCCGGATGGAAACGCGAGCTAAAGCTCGCTCACAGAACCACCAAAATGTAGGGACGCACGGCTCGTGCGTCCGAATGTAACGCCTTATTTTCAGTTGTTAACGCGGACGCACGAGCCGTGCGTCCCTACAATTTGGGCGGAAAATTGTTGGTTCGGGAAACCCCAAAACTCCATTAGGGAAAACCTCGCTAAAGCTCGGAGCAGGAACAAAAATCCTACCTGCATAGAGACGGCTGCGGCGCAGGCCCGGAGGGGAGGAGAAGCTTAGGAGGTGCGAAATGATTCGCACCTCCTGAGGCGGGGTACAATAAGATTAGGATTAAATGAATAGCGCGGCCGCTCCCCCGAGCGGCCGCGACAGGGCGCGGCACCCACCGCAGGGCAAGCACGCAGGCTATTCGGGCTCCACCGTGAGCGCGATCGCGCTCCGGTCGGCCAGGCGCGCGAAGTCCGGGCCCATCCATATTGAGGACTCGCCGGGGCCGAGGACCAGCGGCATCCGGTCATGGACCGCGGCGACGTCGGCGTTCGGAGCCGTCGTGACGATGGAAAGCCGGCCGTCCTTGCTCACGCCCGCGAGCAGGAACGCGCCCGCCCGCGGCAACCGGAAGCGGTACTGCCGGCGCGCGGGGGCTTGCCGCGCTGCATCCGACGGGGTGCGAAGCGAGCCCTCGTAGAACGCGCGCACCGGCACCAGGCAGCGACCGTTCGCGATCGCATCGGACCATATGCCCCGGCGGCCCTGGCGCAGCTGGGCGAGCGCGGTCTCGATCCTGGTGTTGTAGACGGCGTGCTTCCGGCCCTCGAGCGGGAACCCCCATTCCAACCTCACCGTCGCCAGCGATCCCGATCCGTCCAGAACGTACGCCGGGACCTCGGCGCCCGGATAGGCGTCGCGGAAGGGGTCGAACCCGTCGTCGCGCGCCACCCGGGCGCGCCCGCTTCGTGCGCGCTCGGCCAGCGCCTCGCAGGCCTCCTCATATGTCAGCGGGCACATCCTCACGCACATGCGCAGCGCCCTCCTCCCCGCATCAATCGATACCGGCGCCTTAGCGCCATACGACCCGCCTACCCCTCGAAGCGGGGGACGTCGACGAGCGGCTCCAAGCGGAAGACCCGATCGACGGCCGCCTCGTACTCGTCCAGCCGCTTGGCCTTGCGCACCGCGCGATGCACCGCCATGGGGTCGGCGAAGGCATGCTTCGCGTAGAACCACCACTCCTTCATGCGAAAGACCGCGTTGCCGCCGATCTCGGCCTCGTAGGCGGCGAAGAGCCGGTCGTGGAAACCACGCAGCTCGGACGCGGACGCCGGGCGCCCGCCCGCGGCCATGCGCGCGAGCGCGGGGTTGGCGAGCAGGCCCCTGCCGAGCATGACATGGCGCGTCGCCGGGTAGGCGGCGACGAGCGCGTCGAGATCCGCGACGCTGAAGACGTCGCCGTTGTACGCGACGGGGAACGGCGCCGAATCGAGCGTCTGGCCGTAGCGCTCCGCGCGCGGGCTTCCCTGGTAGCGGTCCTTCTGGACGCGCGGATGGACGATGAGCTCCGCCAGCGGCATGCGTCGGTAGAGGTCGAGGACCGCGTCGTACTCGGCGTCGTCGGCGATACCGAGGCGCGTCTTGACCGAGACGGGAAGCGGCGAGCGCTCGCAGACGTCCTGCAGGAAGGCGCCGAGGTCATCCAGGTCGCGCAGGAAGCCCGAGCCGCGGCCCTTCGCGGTGACGGTGCCGGAGGGGCACCCCAGGTTGAGGTTCACCTCGCGGTAGCCCATGTCGGCGAGCAGGCCGGCCGCCCACACGAACTCGTCGGCGTTCTTGGTCAGGAGCTGCGGCACCACGTCGAGGCCCTGGCCCGCCTCCGGGTCGAGCTCGCGCATGGCTTTCTTGCCGAACCCCGAGCCCACGTGCGGCGGGGCGAGGAACGGCGTGTAGTAGCGGTCGAGCGGACCGAAGCTCGCGGCGTGGACGCGGCGGAACGTCGAGCCGGTGAGACCCTCCATCGGGGCGAGCGATAAGATCATCGATGACTCCTCTTTTGCGCCTACGGGGCTTGGGTCGCAGCTGCTTTGGTGCAATCTTGACGGGTTTTCGCATCGATTTCCAATTTTGCCAAGTAGAGCGGATCGGTGCACCAAGAAACCCGCAGGAAGACAAATTGCCATCAAGCTCATATACAAAGGAAAACCCGTGCTCCATGTGAAAAGTCGTCAAGATTGCACGGATGCGCACCGCGACCCTTCACAGGGGGCATCCCGATATGCAAAAAGCCCCGACCGCACGGACGCGATCGGGGCGAAGAGAGAGGGAGCTACCTAGCGTTCCCGGGCGATGGAGCCCAAGGCCTTAGGCCTCGTCCTCGGCAGCGCGGGAGTGGCTGTAGATCATCTTCATGGAGAGCATGAAGATCACCATAGCGCCCAGGACGATGGCGCCACCGATGAGGAAGACGTTGGCGTAGCTGGAGGCAAGGCCGGCGGCGGTGCCGACGAAGCTGCTATCACCCATAGCGCCGTTAGCCATGAGCTGGCCGAAGAGGGCGACGCCCACGGAGCCGGTGATGGCCTGGATCAGGTCGTTGAAGCCGAGCGCGCGGCCGGACTCCTCGGCGGAGACCGTCAGGGTCGCGGTGTCGACGATGGGCTGATAGAAGAAGGAGGTGCCGAAGTAGTAGATGCAGGGGGCCACGGCGAGAGCCAGGACCTCACCATGCGGGATGGCGAACGCGACGGCGATCAGGCCGCCGCCCATGCAGGCGAGGGCGAGGATGACGGAAGCCTTGCGGCCGATCTTGCGGATGATCGGGCCGGCGACGAAGCCCATGACGCCCGCGAGGATGATCGACCAGACGAGCAGGTTGGAGACCTGGGCGGAGTCGAGGCCGAAGACGTTCATGCCGATGTTGTTGATACCGGCGTTAAGGGTGTAGCTGAAGAAGTAGCCGACGAAGATGACGATCATGGTCATGGCGAAGGCCGGGTTGGTCAGCATCTTGGGGGTGATGAAGGGGTTCTCGGCCTTGTTGATGTAGACGATGAAGGCGATCAGGGTCACGACGCAGGCGATGAACCAGAAGGTGGTCATGTCGGTGAAGAACATGGTCACGGAAGCCGCGAACAGGCCGATGAGGGTGAAGCCGAGGACGTCGATGGTGGCGCCGGCGGCGTGGTTGTCGGGCAGGTTCTTGGCGAGGATCGGGATCAGCGGGGCGGCGACGATGCCGACGCCGAACAGGATGCGCCAGTCGATGAGGGTCATGTAGCCGGCGAGGAAGACGCCGAGGGCGGCGGCGAAGCGGAAGACCGCGACGAAGACGCCGTACCAGATCACGCGGTCCTTCTTGGCGATGTACTTGGACACCAGGACCAGGAAGATGGAGCCGGAGACCTGCCAGCCGACGGACTGGATGAGGCGAGCGAGGATGACGATCCAGAT
>USLT01000130.1 GCA_900555585.1 uncultured Collinsella sp. | reverse complement strand
TGCGGGCCGCGGCCGACAGCCTGGAGGTGCTCGACATGGAGGAGGCCATGCTCGACATGGCGTCCCAGCTAGCGATGCCGCTCGACCGCACCAACACCACCATCTCGTGCATCGTGACCAACGCCGCCCTCACCAAGGCCCAGGCGACCAAGGTCGCCCAGATGGCGGCGGACGCCTATGCCCACACCATCCGCCCCACCCACACCTCGAACGACGGAGACGCCATCTACGTGCTCTCTAGCGGCGCGCTCGGCGCCGAGGCGTCGGCGGCGATCCCCATCGACCTGATCGGGCTCGTCGCCACGCGCGCGCTCGAGGCCGCCATTTGCGCGGGCTGCACGACCGCAGAGGGGCTGCACGGCCTGCCGAGCTATCCTATTGTCTGCTCAGGGCGCGGGGCGACCATTCCGCCCGGCGCGTCGACCGCAGTAAGGAACGTACATGGAACCCCCCGTCACCTCCCCCGCCCCGCACGACGCCCCCAAGAAGAAGGGCATCAACCTCATAGGCCTGATCGCCCTCGTCATTAGCTCGTCCATCGGGTCGGGCGTCTTCGCGCTCTCGACCGACATCTCCGCCGCCGCGGCGCCGGGCCCCGCCATCATCGCATGGCTCCTCACCGGCATCGGCTTCATGGGCCTCGCGACCACCTTCGGGCGCCTGTCGATCGTCGAGCCCGGCCTCGACGGCATCGTGGCGTACGCGCGCGCGGGATTCGGCCCCTTCGTGGGATTCATCTCGGGGTGGGGCTACTGGCTCTCGATCTGGATCGGCAACGTCGCCTTCGGCGTCATGCTCGTCACCGCGATCGGCTACTTCTACCCGCCCTTCGCCGGCGACCTCGGCATCGCGGGCCTCGCCTTCATATCGGCGATCAACTGGCTGATCGTGCTGCTCGTCAACCGCGGCGTCGAGGAGGCCAGCGCCATCAACGCCATCGTCATGGTCTGCAAGCTCCTGCCCATCTTCGCCTTCATCCTCGCGATGGTCTTCGTCTTCAGCTTCGACGTCTTCACGGCCGACTTCTGGGGCAACCTCGCCAACAACCTCGGCGGCGCCGACGCTCCGGGCGGCGTCCCCACCCAGATCGTCAACTGCTTCATGGTCATGATGTGGGTCTTCGTCGGCATGGAGGGCGCGAGCGTGCTGGGACACCGCGCCGAGCGCAAGTCCGACGTCAGCCGCGCCACCATCCTGGGCTGCACCGCGCTCGTGGTCATCTACGTCGCGGCGTCCATCCTCCCCTACGGCTTCCTCACGCGCGAGGAGCTCATGGCGCTCGGCTCCCCGTCGATGCCCTACATCTTCGAGCGGGTCGTCGGGCCTTGGGGCGGCGCCTTCATCTCGGCGGGACTCATCATCTCGATCTTCGGCGCATGGCTCTCCTACACCATCCTGGCCTCCGAGGCCATGTGCGGCATGGCGCAGATGAAGCTCCTGCCGAGCATGTTCTCGCGGCTGAACACCTATAGCGCCCCCACGGCGTGCCTGTTCACCACGGGGGTGATGATCCAGATCCTCTCGATCATCATGCTCTTCTCCGAGGAGGCCTACCAGTTCGCGTACTCGCTGTGCACGGCGTCCATCGTCATCAGCTGGGCCCTCGCCGCCGCGTACATGATCAAGATCGGACGCAGCCGGGATCGCGTTGCGGGCGTCACGGGCAGGGACGTCGCACTCGCCGCGTTCGCCGTCGCCTTCCTCGTCGTCGCCATCACGCTGTCGGGCATCGAGCAGCTGATGCTGTGCTGCATCGCCTACGTCCCCGGCATCGCGTTCTACATCATGGCCCGTCGCGAGCAGAACGAGCGCGTCTTCACGCCGCTCGAGCGCGTCGTGGCCGTAGCCATCTGCGCCGTCGCCGTCATCATGGTCGTCTTCGTCGCGCGCGACCTGCTGATCGCCGCGTAACGGCCCCTAAGGGGCGCGCATGGGCCCCACGCCACCGTGGTCCATGCCGAGCGACGCATCAACCGCGCCTCAAAAGAAGAGCGCCGCGTCCCCTTTCGCTTGGGGGACGCGGCGCTCGCTCGTTCAGGATGCGCACCGGATCGCGAAGGCGGCGATGCCGACCTAGTTGAACTTGAAGATCTTGCTCGCCAGGCGGTACAGGCCGATCGTGGTCTTGTCGCCCAGGGTCGTGGGCAGGTTGGTGCCCATGCCGATGACGCCGTAGCGCGCGTGGCGGTACATGCGCTCGTCGTATTCCTTGAGCTCGGTCCACAGGTCGTTCAGCTTCTGCGGCATGTCGGGGTCGTCGGAGAGCTTGGAGAGCACCGAGCAGATGGCCATCATCATCGTGAAGTAGCCCATCATGTACGAGCGCAGGCGCGGCTCGCGCACGTCGGTGTAGAGATGGTAGGCGTTCATCATGATGCGCGTGATGCGGAACTGCTGGTCCAGGCGCTTGACCATGGTGGCCTCGTTGACGCTCTGGCCCTCGCGACCGATGAAGTAACGGTAGAGGTCGATGTCGGCGTAGTAGATCGTCTCGCAGCGCGGCAGCGGCACGTACGCGTAGATGTTATCGACGTAGAAGGTGTGCGCCGGCATCGGGAGCTCCTCGCGGCGCAGGACGTCGGTGCGGTAGCACAGGCTATGCATGAGCAGGTTCTGGCTCGGCAGGAAATGGCCGATCTCGTCCCACCCGAAGACGCGCTTGCGGGGCAGCGCCGACTTGTAGTTGATGGCGGTGTGCGTGCCCTCGTAGACCTTCTCGTACACGTAGTTCGAGATGAAGAGGTCGACGCGTATGTCGCGCTCCTCGAAGCCGCGCAGGATGCCGAGCATCGTGGAGAGCGCCTCGGCGTCGAGCCAGTCGTCGGAGTCGACGACCTTGTAATAGGTGCCCTGGGCCTCGCGCAGGCCGGCGAGGACGGCCATGCCGTGGCCGCCGTTCTCCTGGTGCACCGCGCGGACGATGCCGGGGTAGCGGGCCTCCCACTCGTCGGCCTTCTGCGGGGTCTCGTCCACCGAGCCGTCGTCGACGATGATGATCTCGATATCGGCGGCGTACTCGCTGCCCTCGAGGATCGAGGTCACGCAGCGGTCGATGTCCGCGGCGGCGTTGTAGCTGGGGATGCCGAAGGACAGCACCTTGTGGGCGCCGGCCTTCGGGGCGTTGAGGTCGTTATGCATGGCAGGAGATGATTTCGTCCGAGAGCTCGAGGGCGGAGTTGGTGACGGCGTCCATGTCGTAGTAGCGGTACTCGGCGAGGCGGCCGACCGGATGGAAGTTGGTCACGCTGGAGACGCGCTCGAGGTAGCGCTCGTAGAGGTCGCGGTTGGCGGGGTCGATGATCGCGTAGTAGGGCGTCTGGCCGCTGCCGGGAACGTAGGCGTGGCTGTACTCGCGCATGATCGTGGTCTTGCCGGGCACGACCTGGCCGGTCATGTTCTTGAACTCGGTGATGCGGGTGAAGTCCTCGCTCACGGTGTAGTTGACGGTGCCCACGGGCTGGAACTGATCCATGTCGAGGGTCTCGAACTGCAT
>USLT01000129.1 GCA_900555585.1 uncultured Collinsella sp. | reverse complement strand
CGCCGCCCTTCACCGCGTCGGCGCGCGCGGCGCGCTCGTCTGCGGCGAGCAGCGGGGTCGCGCGGCGCGGCGCGAAAGCGAGGACGATACCGGCGATCGTGATGCCGGCGCCGATCCAGTTAAGCATGATCAAGGGGTTGACCTTAACGTTGATGGAGCAGGTCCCATCGGCGTTCATGCCCTGGAACGCCACGAACAGGTCCTCTACGGGGAAGCTCAGGACGCCCGCATGCAAGGTCTGCTGGCCGCCGTTCACCGCGCTGACCTCCATGGAGGGGGCCAGGGACCCGAGCTTGTCGCCGGAGCCGGCGTCCAGCACGTCGAGGGAGACCTCCTTGATCCGGTCGTCCTGCGAGTCGCTGTACTCGCGCGTGCCCGTGAACACGAGCTCGTAGCGGCCGATGCGGGCCGACCCGCCATCCTCCGCAGCGATGTTCAGGGTCTGCTCCTGCACGTACATGGTGGAACCGACCAGGCCCACGAGCACCACGGCGACGCCGAGGTGGGTCAGGTAGCCGCCGGCCTGCGCAGGCGAGCGACGGAACAGGTTGATGAGCGCGCGCGGGGCCGACTCGCCCTTGCTGCGCATGCGGGCGCGCATGCCGCGACCGAGCAGGTAGGCCGAGGAGGCGAAGAGCAGCGCACCGGTGGCGAAGCCGAGGATGCCCATGGCGAAGTAGTACGCCTTGGGGCCCTGCTCGGCGAGGGCCGCGGCAGCGGATCCCCCCGCCGCCACGATGGCGTCGTACTCGGGGACGAACTTGAAGACGAACAGCGCCATGAGCCCCGCGAAGAGCGCCGCCCCCAGAAGCGCGGGGACGCGCATGTTGCGCGCGAACGCCGCGCCGTCGGTCTTGCGCCAGCCGAGCATCGGGCACACGGCCATGAGCAGGCAGAACAGGGTGCCGACCGGACGGGCGACGGCCGTGTACGCGCCGGCGTTGACGACCGAGCCGCCCAGCGGCATCCAGCGCGGCAGCGCGCTCGACACCGTAAGGTAGGCCACCAGCACCGCGGACACGACCATCACGAGGTTGGTGATGTAGTACGAGCCGTTCTTAGAGGCGAGCGACTCGATCTGGTCGTCGTCCTCGCCGATCTCGCCGTGGCGGTAGACCAAGCCGGCGAGGAACGCCAGGCCGGCCGCGACCATGATCGCCAGGAAGAAGTAGGTCGACACGGGGTCCTCGGCGAAGGCGTGGACGGACTGGACGAGACCGGAGCGCGTGATGAACGTGCCGAGCACCACGAAGATGAACGTGATGGTGGCGGTGAACATGCTCCAGCGCTTGAAGCAGCCATGCTTGCGGTACATCGTGAAGCTGTGGATCATCGCGACGCCGGTCAGCCAGCTCATGAGGCTCGCGTTCTCGACGGCGTCCCACGCCCAGAAACCGCCCCAGCCGAGCACGACGTAGGCCCACACCGCGCCGAGCGCCATGCCGATGGTCAGGAAGATGAAGCTGAAGATGGCATGGCGATCGCACAGCTCGACCCAGCGGGCGGAGAGGTCGCCGGTGATGAGCGCCGCCATGGCGTAGGCGAACGGGATGGTCATCCCCGCGTAGCCCAGGAAGGTCGCGGGCGGGTGCAGGATCATGGCCCAATGCATGAGCAGCGGATTCATGCCGCCGACCGGTGAGGCGAGCGTGCCGTCGGCGTTCAGGAACTCCGGCGCCGTCGCCATGAAGGGGTTGTTGGACTCGGAGAACACCAGCGTCGCGGCGAAGAGGGCCACGATCAGCTGGGCCACGCCGAGCGCCACGGTCGAGAGGTCGTCGGTGGCGCGCATGCGCCTCCACGCGACGGCCCCCGCGAAGAGCGCGATGAGCCAGGTCCACAGCAGAAGCGATCCCTGGCGGCCGGCCCATACGGCCGATACCAGGTAGAGGGGCTTGAGCGGGCTGTCGGTCGCGGGATAGTTCGAGACCACGTACGCCAAGCTGTAGTTCTCCGTCAAGAAGCACGTCAAGATGATGGCGACGGCGAGCGTCAGCGCGCCGGCGGTCCCGAAGACCATCAGGTACCCGGCGTTGACCAGGCCCTCGCGACGGGCCTTCGCGCCGAAGACCAGGACGATGGACGAGATCACCGCCATAACCATGGCAACAATCTGAATACCATTACCCAGCAGAGAGATCATGCGATAAAGCTCCTCAATCCGCGCGCGACCAGTCGGCGCGCGGCTCCTTTGCACGTGCGGCGCGCGGGCGCGCGCCGGAATAGCCAGGGGCGGGGCCCGGCGCTACGCCTTGATGGACGAGTCGATCGACGGCTGCTCCGTCGCGATGAAGCCGCCGTCCGAATCGAGGTGCCCGGCCACCACCACGGCCGTGCCCTCGGCTATCTGCTCGTCGAGGCCGCCGTCGTACACGATGTCGAGCGTCGCGCCCTGGGACTCGATGGTGAAGCGAACTTCGGACTGCGCGTCGTTCACGGGACCCTGGACGTAGCCGCAGACCTTCGTCTGCTCGAACATCATCGTATCGGCCTGGTCGAGAAGGCCCTTCACGGTGAGCGCGCCCTCCGCGCTCTCGTACTTGGAGGGGCACTTGGCGACCATCTCGGTCGCGAGCAGCGTCCTGCCCTCCACGGTCCCCGTGCAGATGGCGACGACGCCCGTGCCGAACGTCGCGGGCAGCGCGCCGTCATAGGAGACCTCGAGCTCGCTCTCCGGCGAGTCATCGCCCTCGGGCGCGATGCGGAAGACCGCGGTCGAGCCCTCGCTCGTGAGCGAGTCGGCCACAACGGACCCGGAGACCTGGACCTTGCGGCCCTCGTAGTCGCCGGTGAGCACCTCGTCGATGGAGAGCGAAGAGGCGGCCCCGCCCGAGCTCGCCATCGCGGCGACGACCAGGATCGCGATGATCACGATGCCGCCCACGACCATGAGGCGGCGCTTGGCCTTCTTGTTCATATCGTCCACTCCAGATGCAGATTAACGCCTGTTGACCAGTGATTCAGTATACAATGAGCGCTGCCCCGTTGAGGATAAGGAGACCAAATGCTGCTCGCCGTGGACATGGGAAACACGCAGACCGCGCTCGGCCTGTTCGACGGCGACTCGCTCGTCGCGTCGTGGCGCATGCCGACCGACCGCACCTTCACGAAGGACGAGATCCACATCCGCCTCCAGGGCTATCTCTCGATACACGGACTCGCGCTCGACTGCATCAGCGACATCGCGTTCGCCGGCGTCGTGCCGCAGCTCGTCCGCGAGTGGCGCGGCGTCGCGGCGCAGCTCGGCGTCAAGATGATGCAGGTAGGGGCCGACACCGCCGCGGTCACCTCCATCGACGCGCCCAACCCCGCGGAAGTCGGGGCCGACCGGATCGCCAACGCGACCGCCGTCGTCGCGCACTACGGGTTCCCGGCCATCGTCGTCGACTTCGGAACCGCGACCAACCTCGACGTCATCGATGCCCGGGGGGCCTATATCGGCGGCGCCATCGCGCCCGGCATCCGTATCTCGATGGACGCCCTCACCGCCCGCGCCGCGAGGCTCTC
>USLT01000128.1 GCA_900555585.1 uncultured Collinsella sp. | reverse complement strand
CCGCGCGAGAACATCTTCATCATGGATAACGGTGATTCCCTCGAGATGCGCGACGGCAAGGTCAAGCGCGGCCGCGCCGTCGAGAGCGGCGTCGTCTACGTCGACGGCCTGCGAATCGGCGACACGGACCCCATCGTTCTTCGCGATCGCCAGAAGCTCGCTAACGATGGCATGGTGACCGTCGTCGCCACCATGTCGACCAAGCGCAAGAAGATCGAGGCCATCGAGCTCTCTGGTCGCGGCGTCTCCTTCACCATCGACGACGCCTTCTCCTCGGATGCGACGGATTCCATTATGAAGACCGTTTCCAAGGGCTCGTTCAACTACACGAGCAGCGGTACCGACGCCCTCCGCAAGGCAGTTCGCGACTCGCTGTCCAACTTCATTTGGAATCGAACCCATACCCGCCCGATGATCATCCCGGTCGTCATGGAGGTCTAGCGTGGCGCGTTCGGGAGGACAACAGAAGAAGGCATCGGAGAAGAACGGAGCCAAGGCCGCTAGGAAGCCGGCGCGCGCCCTGCGTGCCAACGAGCGGCGCGACGAGGTCGTCGAGGACATCCAGCCCATGTTCGATGCGAGCCCCGCTCGCGACATCGCGGGCGTGGTCCTCGCCGTCATCGCCGTCGCCTCGTTCATCGCGGTCATCACGCCTGCGACCGCTCCGGTCACGAGGGCGATCTCGAGCTTCTACCACCTCGGCTTCGGCCTGGGCGCCTACGTCCTGCCGCTGGCGCTGCTCGCGGTCTCCGCCCTTCTCTTCCTGAAGGAGGAGGCGCCCCTGACCGCGCGCACGCTCGTCGGCGGTTCCGTCATCTTCCTGGCCGCCTGCACCGTGCTATCGCTGCTGGTCCCCGGTACCGAAGCCTCTGCTTCCGGGATGTTCCAGCCGGCGGCGCTTTCTTCGTCCGGAGGATATCTGGGCGCCTTTTTCGCCTCGTTTCTCCAGAATGCGCTCGGCAAGACGATCGCGCTCGTCGTCGCCTTCGGCGTCGGCATGCTCGGCCTCGTCATCCTTGGTTTCTCTATCAGCCAGTTTGTCCGCGGAGCTTCTGAACGCGCGGGGGAGATCGCCCGCAAGCGCCGTCTTTCCGTGAACGATAGCCCCTGGGGAGGGGAGGGCTCTCCTTCAGGAACGACCCAGGCCCAGGGTTCGCTCTTCGACGATGTCGCTCCCGAGACCACGTTTTTGGGCAATCGCGAGACCACCGTCCTCCCCATGCGAGACGAACCGGATGATCCCGACGAGAACCCCTTCGTCGACGTGAGCGGCGATGTCGACTCCGAGCGCGCGAAGACCCGTCTCATACCTTTGAAGGAGCGCTTCGCGAAGCACCCCGTGCCCGATGCCGCCGCGGCCCCTGCTGACGATGTGGCCGCTGATGGGGAAGCTACCCGCGCACTTGATGTCATCGAGCGCTCTAAAGTCGAGGCCGCCGCGTCTGCCGGCGCTCCCATTCCGGCGTTCCTTCGGTCTCGTGTCGATACGCCGATCGCTTCCGCCGACGCCGCGGAGCCCGACGAGATCGCGCCCTGGGAGGACCCTGCCTCTGCAGGTGAAGGCTCCGTGGTATCGGAGGCGCCGGCCGCAGATGGCGACGAGCGCAAGCTTCCGCCCGCTTCCATGCTCGCTCGCAGCCCGCGTTCCTCGGCAAGCTCGTATTCCGAGGACGAGCTCGAGCAGACCGCATCCGCCCTTCAATCCACGTTGCAGGAGTTCGGTCTCCACTCGCGCGTGGTCGGATGGATCTCGGGCCCCACGGTCACCACGTTCAAGGTGCAACCCGGTGAGGGAGAGCGCGTCAGCAGGATTTCAAACCTCGAGGACGACATCGCTCTGTCCCTCGCGACCGATTCCGTCCGCATTTTCGCGCCTATTCCCGGTACCTCGCTTGTGGGTATCGAGATCCCCAACCGGTCTCGTCAGAATGTTTCCTTCGGCGATATCCTCCCCTATGTCAAGGGCGGTCCGCTCGAGTTCGCTCTCGGGCGCGATGCCGAGGGCACGCCCATGGTTGCCGATCTCGCGAAGATGCCCCACCTGCTCATCGCGGGCACGACCGGATCGGGTAAATCAGTCGTCATCAGCTCGATTCTCATGTCGCTGCTCATGCGCACGTTCCCCGAGGACGTGCGTCTGATCATGATCGACCCCAAGCGTGTCGAGTTCGCCCCATACGACGGTCTCCCGCATCTGTACGTGCCGGTGGTCACCGAGCCCAAGCAGGCTGCGAGCGCCCTTCAGTGGGCGGTTTCCGAGATGGAGCGTCGACTCAAGATCTTCGAGCGGATCGGCGTGCGCAAGATCTCCACCTTTAACGAGAAGCAGGCGGCTGGCGAGTTCGATCACTATGACAACCCGCCCGTAAAGATGCCTTATCTCGTGATCGTCATCGACGAGCTCTCCGACCTTATGATGGTCGCCGGCAAGGACGTCGAGGCTTCGATCGTCCGTATCGCGCAGCTCGGTCGAGCCGCGGGCATCCACATGATCGTGGCCACCCAGCGTCCGAGCTCCAACGTCGTGACCGGTCTCATCAAGGCGAATATCACCAACCGCATCGGTTTGACCGTCGCCACGGGCATCGACTCGCGCGTCATTCTCGACCAGACGGGCGCCGAGAAGCTGCTTGGCCAGGGCGATATGCTCTTCTCGCGCGTCGACTGGGGCAAGCCCAAGCGCATCCAGGGTTGCTACGTCTCCGATGAGGAGATCGTCGACGTGGTCGGGTTCGTCAAGGAGCAGAGCACTGCCGACTACCACGAGGAGATCCTGTCGGCCGTCGCTCCGGCGATGGTCTCTGGTGGGGGAGCGGGCTCCAGCTCGGGCGATTCGGGCGACGATGATCCTCTTCTGTGGGATGCGGCCCGGATCGTAGTCGAGTCGCAGCTCGGATCAACCTCCGGTCTCCAGCGACGCCTCAAAGTCGGCTATGCGAGGGCCGGCCGCATCATGGATATGCTCGAGGAGAAGGGCGTCGTCGGCCCGCCCGATGGCTCGAAGCCTCGCGAGGTCCTGCTCGACGCGGAGGGCCTGGCCGAGCTCGAGTCTCTAGAGGCCCGAATGGCCCACGAGGATGAACTAGGAGGTTTCTGATGTCTTCCCGATTTGGTGGAATGCTGCTGAACAGGCGCCGCGAGCTCGGCATGTCCATTCAGCAGGTGGCAAACGTCATCAAGATCAGGCCCCAGATCATCGAGTACTTCGAGACCGCTAATTTCGCGGCGATGCCTCCAAGGGGCTATGCGCAGGGCATGATCTCGAGTTATGCCCGATATCTCGGCCTCAATCCGCGAGAGGTCGTCGATGCGTACTTCGATGAGCTCGGGACCTACGAGCGCGTGCACAACACCGGAGCGGGCCGCTTCCAGGATTCTGTTGCGGAGGCCTCTCCCCATAGCGATAACACCACGGGTCGCTTCATGATGGTCAACGCCGTCCCCGCTTCCCGGTACGCCCAGCGCCCCCCTCAGGCGGGTTATGTCTCCGAGTCCCATTCCCCGCATGAGCCGGTTCC
>USLT01000127.1 GCA_900555585.1 uncultured Collinsella sp. | reverse complement strand
CGGAAAACGAATGATCGAATCGGGTCGAGTGCTTGGTATAGCCGAGCGGGACGATCGCGAGCGAAGTGATGAGGGACCTCTCCTCCACCCAGTCGAGCGTCGCGCGAAGCTCATCGCCATCATTGATACCGGGGCACAGCACGATCTGGGCATGCACCTCGATCCCCGCATCGAGGATTCGCTCGAGCACCTCGATGCCGCGGCGCTCGTTTCGACCGATGAGTCGACGTCGCACATCCGGCGTGATCGCATGGAGCGAGACGTTCATGGGAGACAGCATCTTATCGACGACGTTCGCGACGTCCTCGTCGGACATATTGGTCAACGTGACGAAGTTGCCCTGAAGGAAGCTGAGGCGATAGTCGTCATCGCGCAGGGAGAGACTGCTCCGGTGCTCTTTGGGAAGCATGCCCATGAAGCAGAAGACGCAGGCGTTCACGCAGGTCCTGATTCCATCGAAAACGGCGCCGTCGAACTCTACGCCCCAATCCTCGCCCTCGAAACGCTCGATCCACGCGGTTACGGTCGTGTCATCGGACGGGTCGTATACCTCGAGCTCCGCCTCGACGCCATCGGTTTCCCAAAGCCATGCGATCATATCCGTCAGGGGCTGCCCGTTCACGGACATGACGCGCATCCCGGGAACGAGCCCCATGTCGTCCGCAGGGGACTCAGGGGCCACGGAGACCACGAGCGCCCCGCCGGCCTCGACATGGCGCGTCGGCGCGTAATCGGCTGCGCTCGAAGCGTACGAGGCTACGGTCGGCTCACTCATCGCACGTACCGCCGAGTTCGCGAAGAAGCTCGATGACCTGGTTGATGTGAGCGGCGGGGGTGGACGCGCCCGCGGTCACACCGACCCTCGAGCACGCATCGAACCAGGCCGGATCGAGTTCATCGGATGACTCGATATGGTATGTACGGGCGCAAGATTCGGCGCATATCTGGTAGAGCCTGCGGGTGTTTCCCGAATTCTTGCCGCCGATGACGATCATGGCGTCGACGGAGCACGCAAGGGCGGCGGCGCTCTGCTGTCGCTCATGCGTTGCCTTGCAAATGGTGTTCACGACGCGCACCTCGCGGCAGCGGGCGACGAGGGCGGCGGAGACTTGCGCGAGCCGCTCGTCCGTCTGCGTGGTCTGGACGACGCCGACCCTATCGCCCAACTCGAGCCCATCGATATCCTCGACATCGCTGACGACGCGGGCTCCATGCCCCGCATGGCCCATGATGCCCTCGACCTCGGGGTGACCGCTCTCCCCTACCACGAGAACTTGATAGCCCTCCGCGGACAGCCGCGAGGCCGCGTGATGGACCTTTTTGACATAGGGGCAGGTGGCATCGACGACTTCCAGACCGCGATCGCGGGCGTCCTCTATCGTCTGGGGGACCACGCCATGCGCCCTGACCACAACGGTTCCGCCCTTGCAATCAGAAAGCGATTCGGCCAGTCCGACGCCGGCGTCCTCGAGCTCGCGAACGACGCGCGGGTTATGGATGAGGGGGCCGAGGGTATTGACGGGAGCGGTCGCTTGCCCGCCCGCCTCATAGGCCTTGTTCAAGGCGCGCTCGACTCCGTAGCAAACGCCGGCATGCTCTGCCACGAGAATGTGAAACCTGGTATCTGCCATGCTAGCGCCTTCCGGGATGCTCGGCCCTAAGGTCATCGCGAACAGCGAACATGCGACGGACCGACTCGTCCTCGAGCCACTTTCCGCGGTCGCGACGCTTGAGGTCGGCGGGGACATCATCCTGCGACACGGGCTGGCCGGCGCGGATCCAGCACTTGACGGGACGCATGAGCCGTTTGCCTTCGGGCGTGACGTCGTGGAAGCCGCAGACGGCGATAGGGGCGATCTCGGCCTTAGCCATGGCCGCGATGAGCGCGAAGCCGCCATGGACCTCGACCTCCTGCGAGTCGCTTCGGACACGCGTGCCCTCGGGGAAGATCAGGACGTCCTCACCGCGTTGGAGCGCGTGCTGGGCTCGGCGGAGGCTCTTCATGTCAGCGGTGCCGCGGTCGACGGGAATGCCCCCGGCGCGAGAGAACGCCCAGGACACGATCGCGTTGGAGTTGAACTCGGATTTGAAGATGGGCCGGACGCGGCGACCGGAAGCCCATATATGGGAGACGATCGCCGGCACCTCTGCCATGGAGGTGTGGTTGCAGATGATGACGCGGCCGGGGCAATCAGCAGATGGATATAGGAGCTCCGGGCGTTCGACCTTCCAACGCCACATAATCTTGGTGAAGCAGAAGAGGAAGCACAGAACGATTGAATAGAGCGCTCTGAGCGGCAGGGGGAATTCCCTCATCGGCGAATCATAGTATTCGTCGCAGGTAGCAGAAAAGAGCTTCATGCTAGCGGGCCTCCTCGACGAGCCCTGCGATAGCGCGAACGACATCGTCGATCGTGGCAGAGGACGAGTCGATGCGCACCGCATCGTCGGCGGCGCGAAGCGGTGCGGTCTGTCGGGAGGAGTCGATCTTATCACGGCGCTCAAGGTCGGCAAGGGTCTCCTCGACCTCGGCCTCGATCTGAGCGGCGGGCACATCGGCGCCGGCATGGCGCTGCAGCACGCGGCGACGCGCACGCTCGCGAGGGTCGGCGGTAAGGAACACCTTTACGTCGGCATCGGGGAAGACGACGGTGCCGATGTCGCGCCCCTCGGCGACGACATCGCGGTCGCGGGCGAACAGGCGCTGGACGGGAAGCATCGCCTCGCGCACTCCCGGGTACGCCGCGACTTTGGAAACGAT
Organism: uncultured Collinsella sp.; assembly: GCA_900555585.1. Taxonomy (GTDB): domain Bacteria; phylum Actinomycetota; class Coriobacteriia; order Coriobacteriales; family Coriobacteriaceae; genus Collinsella. Next base: position 758 of record USLT01000127.1, on the reverse strand, counting down.
GCGGTCGACCTCGGGGGTGCGGATCTCATCGCTGACATCGCGCCCGTCGACGGAGATGCGGGTGGCCTCGCCGGTGGAGTCGAAGGAGATCTCGGCGCGTGCAGCCTCGCTGACGACAGCCGACTCGTCATCGAGGTCGATTCCATTCAGCTTGCATGAGAGCGCGACGGTGCGGTACAGAGCCCCGGTGTCGAGCTTTTCGAAACCGAGCTCGTCGGCGATCCTATGGGCGATGGTAGATTTACCGGACCCGGCGGGGCCGTCGATGGCGATGATCATCATCGGTGATTCCCTTCGTTCGTGGTGTTCATGGCGGGTTGAGCGCTGCGGATGAGCCCATCGACCTCAGAAGGCTCGAGCTCCCTCCAATGACCGGGCCTGACGCCCGAGAGCTCGAGCGATCCCATATGCGTGCGATGAAGCGCGATTACCGGATGGTGGATGCGGCTGAGCATGCGCTTGACCTGGTTCTTGCGACCCTCGCGAATCTTGATCTCGACGCATCCCCCGGCTCGCCGAGCACTGGATCCGAAGACGCGCTCGGCGGAATCGTAATCAAGTAAGCGGCAACGGGCTGGCTGGCACGGACCGTCGTCTAGATCGATGCCATCCCTCAGGGGCTCGAGGTCACGATCCTCTATCCAGCCGTCCACGAGGGCGAGATAGGTCTTCCACACATGGTTCGACGGATGAAGCAGGCGCTGCCCGAAATCCCCATCCGTGGTGAAGAGCAGAAGCCCCGTGGTATCGAAATCAAG
>USLT01000126.1 GCA_900555585.1 uncultured Collinsella sp. | reverse complement strand
CGAGTTCTGAATCTCACTCAAAGGTGGACCCCTTTCGAACTACGGGGCCCCGATTGCTAGACCTGCAGATGAACGCCTGCATTGGGCGATGTGCCCGGGCGCATTTGCTCACTGTTTGGAACATATTCGGGGGCCGACAGATACGGATGTGAAGCTTTTGCATTCACGTCAATCTAGGTTACGAGGAAATGCAAGGATTTTCAAGCGTCGGGACCAAGTTTTACGCAGGCGGTACACAAGATCGCAGACCCCCTCCGACGTGGTCCGCTAACGAATTCGTAAGGCATGCGCGGCGAGGGCGGCCAAGGCGCGCGACTGATAGTAGTATTGAGTACCACGATAGGCACACAAGCTTCGCCACGGGGGGGGCCGACATGCTCAAAGCCGTTGTCTTCGATATGGACGACACGCTGCTCAGCATCAACCTGAGCGCCTTCATCGCGCTGCTCGCGCGCGACGAGTCCGCCATGCTCGCCAGGATCGGGCGCAAGAGCCCGCTGGCGATGTTCGCGCTGTACGGGTCGGCCATGCTCGAGCTCAACAACCCCGGGCGCTCCGACGCGGACCTCAGCAACCGCGAGTTCTTCGACGACTTCGTCTTGCGCCGGTGCGGCGTCCCCCTGAACGACCCCGTCGTGCGCGACGCCTTCGAGTACTACGAGCGCGAGGTGCTGCCCGGCAAGAACGACGCGATCGTCAACGCCAGGCCGCGGCGCGGGGCGCGCGAGGCCATGGAGGCCGTCGCCTCCCGCGGGCTGCGGACCGCGCTGCTGACCAACCCGAGCTTCAGCGAGACCTGCATCCGCACGCGCATGGCCTGGGGCGACATGCTCGACATGCCCTTCGAGTTCGTCACCTCGATGGAGAACTCCTTCCACTGCAAGCCCTGCGCCGGCTACTACCTCGAGAACCTCGAGCGCATGGGGCTCGATCCCCACGAGGTGCTCATGGTCGGCAACGATCCCAAGCGCGACTTCCCCGCGCCGGACTGCGGGATCCAGACCGCCTACGTCGGCACCGGCACGCACCCGCGCGCAACGTGGTCGGGCTCGATGGCCGACTTCGCGGCGAGCTTCGACGAGATCGAGGAGCGCTTCCTCGCGCGCGAGGCCGAGGTGCGCTCCCCGCGATAGCACTTAAAACATAACCGCAGGCTAAACAAGACGTACGGCCCCACCATGACCGCACCGCCCCGCGCTGGCTGCCGTCCGGCTGGCTGCCGTCCGCCGAGCATCAGAACCCTCCGCGTAATCGCCCTATCCGCGGCAATTTCCTCAAGCATATCATGGTGGTATGCGCGCCGAATAACCAGTCAGTATCGTCGGCGCATGCGGAAAGGAGAGCAAATGCTCAGAATGCCACCTCCAACCATCAAGTTCTCCGCAAAGCTCAAATACGGCATCGCGCTTGGCGCGGCGGTCATCGGCATCATGCCCGCTACCGCCCTGGCCTGTACCCAGGTCTGGGTACCGGGCAAGTACACTGCCGACGGCAGCCGCTACGTAGGACGCAGCGAGGACGGCAGCGAGCGCTACTTCAAGACCTACGGCATCTCGCTCCCCCAGAAAAACACCACCTATCGCTCGGCGGAGGGAACCTTCTCCTGGACATCTAGCAAGACATCGTATCGGTACTCCTACGTCCGCGACGCTGCTGCGATGTGGGGAGATGGCTGCAACGACGCATACTCCGCCGCGGGCGTGAACGAGAAAGGTGTCTCCTGCTCCGCGACGCTCTCGATCTACCCGAACAACGAGGTCCTCAAAGCCGACAACAACCTCGACAGCGGCATCGGCGAATATAACTACGCCAGTATCATCCTCGGTGAGTCCGCAAGCGCCCGGGAGGCGGTAGAACTCCTGGGAAGCCTCGTCGACGACCACGGGACGTACTCATGTGACCAGATCACCGTCTCCGACCCAGCCGAATCCTGGCTGTTCATGGCTGTGTCCGGTCATCAATGGCTCGCATTCAAGCTGCCGCAGGACAAGGTCTCGGTTAATCCCAATATGGCATCTTTGTTCTTCGACGTCGACCTTGAGGACGCCGAGAACTGCATCCATTCCGAAGGCCTCATCAAGATGCCCGAGGAGCATGGATTCCTCAAGTACAAGGAAGACGGCGTCACGCCCGACATCGCGCTGACCTACGGCACCGAGAACCCCGGCTCAGACCGCTACGTCCAGGGACGCGCCTACTTCGATGCACTCGACAGCCTCGAATACCACCTCGGGACGAACGGCAAGGTCGCATCCATCACGGCGCCCGAGCTGTTCTTCGTCCCCGGAAAAACCAATCTGACGACCTACGACGTCATTCGCTCGACGGCGGCGCGCGGCGAGGGGACTAACGTCGACGCCAATAAGAATGCCAAGCTTGATGCGATCGGCAAACAGTGGCAGATGGAGTCCCATTTCTTCGAGATCCGCCAGGGCCTGCCCACCGACATCGCCACCATCCAGTGGCTCGCTCTCGGTCCCTGCGAGTTCTCCGTCTCCATGCCCCTCTACTCCGCCCTCATCACCGAGACGAGCCCGTATTTCAAGGACACAAGCATGGACGTCTCGCACGGAGATGAAGAGGCGACAACCCCCGAACCCGATGGCAGCATCGACTACGTCCTCATCGATATCAACACCCTCGCATTCGACAACCGCGACAGCATGGCGAGCGGAACGCGCGCCTATCTCGACGCGCTGCAGAACGAGATCATCGAACAGCAGGACATCGTCGACGAAATCATGAAGGCGACCCCCGCCGAGGAGCGCACCGCCCTTGCGAACAAGGCGGAGATGACCGTGGTCGAGCAGACCTACCTCAAGTGCGACAAGCTGCTCGATGAGATGCGCGCGTACCTCGAGACCGGAGACACCAGCAAGCCTTTCGCGCCCTCCGACCTCGCGGAAGACGGCACTCTCGCCTCTCCGCTGCTCTATGCACCGGCGTTCGTTGGCCCGATGGTGACCGCCCAGCCCGCAAGCGCGACCTACGAGCAGGGCGCTCAAGCAAGCGACCTGAGCATTAAGGCGCAAGCGGACGACGGCGTGGGAACCGTAACATACGAATGGTTCACCAAGACAGCCGCAGGCGAGACGTCCACCGGCGTTAAGTCCGCGAACATGCCCGTCGACACGTCGAAGGTCGGGGCAACGGAGTACTTCTGCCGCGTCACGGGAGCCGGCGGCCTCAGCGTCGACTCTGCGCCTGTCACCATCACGGTCACGGAACCGGTAGCGAAGCCCGATCCCAAGCCCGAGGAAAAGCCCAGCACCAAGCCGACTAACCCCAGCAAGGGCGACCTCCCTCAGACTGGTGACTTCGCAGCGATGGCCGCACTGGTGAGCGCCGTCGGAGCCGGCATCACCGCGCTCGGTATCAACAAGTCGCGCCGCCGCAAATAGCTAGTCCAGTCGCGAAGCTAGCGCGCACGCATTAGGCCTCCGGGCCGAAAAGACGGGGACCCTCCCGGGCATGAACTGCGCCCCAAAACTTGGACGCGTTTAATAGTAACTGCTAGGCGGCGCCC
>USLT01000125.1 GCA_900555585.1 uncultured Collinsella sp. | reverse complement strand
CAGTGCCATTATCGGTAACAGATACGACATTGCCAGCGGCATCAAATTCTACTGTGATTTTAGCCTGATAGGTACCAGCTACATACTTACCGTCCGTCATGGTTACTTCCGCTTCACCGGATTTGGTTGTGGTGGTCGGCTTGTCGGGGTTGGTCGGGTCGGTACCGGGATCGGTGATTCCGCCGTCGACGAAGTTGTTCGTGATCTCGCTGGTGGACGAGTACCACGCCATGACGCCGGCGACGCCGACGAGGGCGAGGCAGGCCACGAGGGCGATCACCAGGCCGGTCCTTTTCTTCTTCTGCTGTTCCATCATGTTCTCCTTCCTTGCGCTCGCGCGCTGGTTACCTATGGCGTCATGCGCTCTATCTGCGCATGTGCGACCCGATCGGGGCGCGATCGGCTTCGAAGCGCTCGATGAGCTCGATGCCGATCGCTGCGGCGAGCATCAGCAGGACGCCCGCCGCGATGATGAAGAAACCAGCCCGCCCCGTAAGCAGGCTGTTGAGATAACCGAGGAAGGGAATGCACAGCACGGGCTTGCCGACCAAGCGCTCATACGGCACCGGCTGCGCGTCATGCACGATCTCGCCGTCGCCCGTCTTGTTGGCGATGCCCTGCGTATTGAATTGTCGATTGGCTTGGTCCACCTCGTAGACCTGATGGGTCACCAGCGTGCCCGACCCAAGCTCGAAGGTGATCGCATCACCGATCGAGACCTCTTCCGGCTCCACGGAGGCAACGTAGATGAGGGAGCCCACGGGGTACTCGGGCTCCATGCTGCCGCTCAAAACCGCATAGGGGGTCAGACCGATGAGCCTGACTCCCGCGAATGCAATCAAGAGTATGAGTGAGATACCGCCCCCTGCACATAACAGCGCACGCAGCAATTTCTTAACCACTGGTTATCACCACTTCAGGGATATCGTTTTATCGCTTTACGTCACTATACTCCCGATATCCTAGTAGCGTGTTGATTATTTGCTAGACGGTCGATTCCGCTTGACAGATGCAGCACTTATACAACGGTTTGAACTATTTAGTTGTTTATCTTTTAACGTCACACAAGCGAATTGTGTTACCCCACCTGATTTACGATCTCGATATTCGAGAACTCGCGGCGCTCCTCATCGAAATCGAACACCAGGATGCAGCAGTTGCCCAGCGGCTGCCCTTGATCGCACGCGGCCAGATGCTCCCACGCGAGCTTGAATTGCAGCGTCGCGGATCCATGGCTTACCGCCAGCAGCGTCCTCACGGCGGGGTCCTCCATAAGCGCCGTCAGCGTCCGCACCATCCGCGAGCGCAGCTCGATACTGCCCTCTCCCCCTTCGGGGACGAGAGCCTCGCCCGGGTCCCATACGCTCGCCGGAACGGCCGCCTGGGGCCCCTGCTCGTACGGTCCGTAGCTTCGCTCCTTCAAACCGTCGACGACCTCGACGCGCGGAACGTCACCGCATTCGCCGCTCTCCTGCAGGACCTCTCGTGCGATATGGGCCGTGTTGAGGGCACGACCGATGGGGGAAGAGCAGATCCGGTCGAAGTTGACGCGCTGCGCCGCCAGCCATGACGACGCGGACCGCGCCTGCGCCATGCCCAGATCCGTCAAAGGGGAGTCGCACCTACCCTGGACGAGCTTCTGCAGGTTGTACAGCGTCTGGCCGTGACGCATGAGATAGAGGCGCTTCATGCCATGCCTTCCCTTCGCCGACCCGCGCGCTACTGCGCGGCGCTGACGTAGTCCTCATCGACCGTGATCTTGGCGACCGCCTTGGGGTATTCCCGCTCGACGCGGCCACCAAGCTCGTCCTTGAGTTGGCGCGCGCTCAGCTCGCACTCCTCGGGCCGCAGGCAGTCGAAGATGACGTTGGTATGCGTCGGTCCAGGGACGGTGCGCAGGTCATGGATGGAGATGCGCGGGTCGATCTCCTTCGCCATCGCGTCGATGCGGTTGCGCATGTCTACGACCGCGGGGTCGTCCGTCACGATGGGATCGTAATGCAGCGTGACGATCAGGCCGTCATCGTCCTTGAACGCCTGCTCGATATTGTCGAGCGTGTCATGGCTCGCGATGGGGCTGTCCTCAGCGGGCATCTCGACATGCGCGCTGGCAAACTGACGCCCGGGGCCGTAATCGTGCACCATCAAGTCGTGCGTGCCGAGGACGCCGGGATAGCTCATGATCTTGCTGCGGATATGCTCGACGAGCTTGGCATCGGGTGCCGAACCGAGCAGGGGGTCGACGGTGTCCTTGATGAGCTCGATGCCGCTCCAGCCGATATAGGCGCCGACCGCCAGGCCAACCCACGCATCGAGCTCGATGCCGGCATAGCGAGCGATGAGGGCGGAGGCGAGGACCGCAGCGGTCGCGATGACGTCGTTCTTGGAATCCTGCGCGGTAGCGACGAGGGTCTCGGACCCGATGCGGTCGCCGAGCGAGCGGTTGAAGCCAGCCATCCACAGCTTCACGAGGATCGAAAGCGCGAGCACGAGGACGAGGGCCCAGGAGAACTCGATGGGTTCGGGGGCGAGCAGCTTCTCGAACGACGATTTGACCAGCTCGACGCCGATTAGGAGCACGAGCACGGCGACCACGAGACCGGAGAGGTACTCGTAGCGACCGTGGCCATAGGGATGCTCGGGGTCGGCGGGCTTGCTCGCAAGCTTGAAACCAAGCACGCTCACGATGTTCGAGCTGGCATCCGAGAGATTATTGAGGGCGTCGGCGACGATGGAGACTGAACCGCTCGCGACGCCGATAGCCGCCTTCGCTGCGCAAAGGATGATATTCAAGACGATGCAGACGAGTCCGGCAAGCGAACCCACGCGGGTTCGATCGCCATTCGCGCGCTTAAAGATCCAATCCCCCAAAACAATCCCTTCTATCAACGGTTGCAAACTTAAATTCTAGACCTCGCCCGGCAAGCTGCCAAATCAACATGCGCCCAAACCATCCCTCGAGAATCGAATGAGAAAAGGCCGCCGCCCATACGGGCAGCGGCCTTGAAGACGCTATCGAGCGATCAGCTTAGAGCTTGATCTCGATGTCGACGCCAGCGGGAAGGTCGAGGCGCATGAGCGAGTCGACGGTACCAGCGGTCGGGTCGAGGATGTCGATGAGGCGCTTGTGGGTGCGCATCTCGAACTGCTCACGGGAGTCCTTGTCGACGTGGGGGGAGCGGATAACCGTGTACAGGTTGCGCTCGGTCGGCAGCGGGATGGGGCCGGAGACGCGGGCACCGGTCTTCTGAGCGGTGTCAACGATGAGCTTCGCGGACTGATCGACGACCTCGTGATCATAGCCCTTGAGGCGGATCCTGATCTTCTGGCTAGACAACTTGAACCTCCAAATGGAATGCGAGGCGACCTCGCGGTGATACTAGTACGAGCGACTCGGCTTAGTTGCCGTTCTTGCTCATGACCTCGTCCGTGATGGACTTGGGAGCCGGCTCATAGGAGTCGAACTGCATCGTGTAGGATGCACGGCCCTGGGTCTGGGAGCGAAGGTCGGTAGCGTAGCCGAACATCTCGCCCAGCGGCACCTTGGCGCGGATGACCTTGCTGCCAGCGCGGTCGTCCATGCCCTC
>USLT01000124.1 GCA_900555585.1 uncultured Collinsella sp. | reverse complement strand
CTGGCTCGCTCCTGCTTCTACGGCGTCGCCCCGAAGGACGGCGACGAGGCGGCGTACCGCACCGGCCGCATCCCCGCAGGCACCCCGAGCCCGGCGGCCATCGAGGCCGCTGAGCAGGCCGTCCTCGCCTTCGAGCGGGCCATGCACCGCTTCGAGCTCCATCACGCCCTGGGCGCATGCGACGAGTTCCTGCGCGCCGCCAACAAGCGCTGGAGCGACGCCTCCAAGGCCGCCAAGAACTCCGATGACGAAGACGCCATGAACCAGGCGCTCGTCGACGCGTTCCACGAGCTGCGCGTCGCCACCGTCCTCATGCACGGCATCGTGCCGGCGGGCTGCGAGCTGATCTGCGAGCACTTCGCGATCGACCCCGCGGCCTTCTTCAGCTGGGACCATATCTTCGAAACCTGCGACGAGCTCGTCGAGGGCCTCGGCGAGCGCCCCGGGAAGCACGCCATCAAGCCCCTGCCCCCGCGCTTCGACTTCTTCGCGAAGCACCCGAGCCAGTACTAGCACCTGGAACCCACCATCATCGCCAACCCGGCGGCTACCGGCATCCCCTTCGGTAGCCGCCGATTTTATGCCGAGGCGCCGCGGCGGCTGGCAGCCTCGGCCGGCAGTGTATGATTCCCCTGGATAGATTCAAGCGAGCGCGGCCGCCGGGCGCCGCGCCATCAGCCACCGGAAAGGAACGCACCGCATGACGATCACCATCCGCCGCACCACGCCCTCCGACGTACTCGCCGCCGAGCAGGTGCTCGATGATGGGCGCAGGGCCCTCGCCGCCCGCGGCATCCCCCAGTGGCTCGACGAGTACCCCAACCGCATCGACGTCGAGGCGGATATGGCCAAGGACGCCTCCTACGTCGCTGTTTCCGAGGACGGCTCGATCCTGGGAACCATGGCGCTCGCGTTCGACGGCGAGCGGACCTACGACGCCATCGAGGGCGCCTGGCTCACCGCCTCCGATGCGACCGCCCCGCGGTACGCCGTCATCCATCGCTGCGCCATCAGCTCCGCCGCGGCGCGCCAGGGCATCATGACCCTGATGTTCGAGGAGGGCGAGCGCATCGCCCGCGCGTACGGGGCCGAAAGCATCCGCATCGACACCCACGAGCGCAACGAGCCCGTGCAGGGATTGGTCGCCAAGCTCGGCTACGAGCGCTGCGGCATCATCACCCTTACCCACACCGGCGACGCCGACCCCCTTCGCATCGCCTTCGAGAAGATCCTCGCCTAGACATGGCGCGTCAACGCATCCAGAAGCACCTCGACGCCGCACAGCTCTTCAGGTGCCCGCTCTGCGGGTCCCCGATGGACGCTCGCGGGACCTCGCTCGCGTGCGCGAGCGGCCATTCCTTCGATGCCTCCGCCAAGGGCTTCGTCACCTTCGTTGGAAACTGCGCGGCCCTCAAGGGCTACGACGCCGCGTTCTTCGAGGCCCGCCGGCGCGTCTTCGAGACCGGCCTGTATCGCCCCGTCCTCGACGCCGTCATCGACTCGATTCGCGAGGCGGAAGGCGGAGGGCCGATCGTCGACGCGGGATGCGGAGAGGGCTACTACGCGAAGGGCGTCCAGCGGGCCTGCGGGCGCCCCGTGATCGGCCTCGACTACGCCAAGGACGCGATCAGATGCGCGGCCCGCGGCGCGAGCGAGCCGCTCTGGCTCGTCGCGGACCTCGCCAACATCCCGATCGCGGACGGGGCCGCGAGCGCGGTCCTCAACGTGTTCACGCCTGCCAACTATCGCGAATTCGCCCGAATCCTCACCGACGACGGCATCCTCGTCAAGGTCGTCCCCGGCCCCGGGCACATGCGTGAACTCAGACAGCTTGCGCAAGGCCAGATCAAGCGCGCCGACTATTCGAATCAAGCCATCGTCGAGCACCTAGAGCGCCATGCGACGGTCGTCAATCGCCGGCGCGTCGTCCACACCCAGCATATCGACGCGGGCGACGCGATGGACGCGGTGCGCATGAGCCCGGTCTCGTTCGACGTCGAGCTCGATGCGGGCGACATGGCGAAACTCGATGACCTCACCGTCGACGCCGAGGTCATCGTCGCGCGGCGCATCCAGGGCTAGCGCCTCGCATGGCTGTTGCGCCAGATCTCCCTGCCGAGGCCGAGGGCTAGGAACAGCGCTCCGGCATAGCCCAGGAAACCGATGACGGGGATGCCGAAGATGACGGGCTCGATCTTAGCGAAGTACACGACGGACGAGCCGATGAAGAGTCCCGCGATGACGATTGCCATCGACATGCGGTCGACGATGCCGCCGATGTGCCGGAGAACCTCCTCCGAGCCCATCACCTGCACGTTGGTCTTCAGCTGGCCGCGCGTGAGCATGCGGGCGGCAAGCCCGAGGTGCTCTGCCGCCTCCAAGCTGCTCTTCGTCGCGCGAAGGCTACTCACCTGGAGTTCCCTTACAGCCTCCTCGAGCCTCGCGAAGCCGCTCTTCTCGTTCGCTATATGGGTCGAGATGATCTGGATCATGTTCACATCGGGCATGTACTCGCTCAACAACCCCTCGAGGGTGACCATGCCCCGCGCGAACATCGTCACGACGCTCGGCAGCTCGACATCGTTCTTCCTCGCCAGGCTCACCAGGGACGTGAGGAATTCTCCGATGTCGAGATCGCGCAAGTCGAGACCCGCGAAATCGGCGACGATATAATCCAGGTCGTTCAAGAAGGCGGCGTGATCGAGGGATTCGGAGTCCCCGCGAGAGACCGCGAAGCGCATGAGGGAGTCCTTGAGCTTGGGGACGTCCCCTTCGGCAACCGAGTAGATGATGTCCTTCACGATGAGGCGGTCATGGCTGGACATCCTTCCGACCATCCCGAGGTCGATGAAGTAGACGACGCCGTCGTGCAGGATGATGTTCCCGGCATGCGGGTCGGCATGGAAGAAGCCGTCGTCCAGCACCTGCGTCGAGTAATCCTCGACGATCTTGGCACCGACGTCCTTGAGCGAGTAGCCGGCACGCACGAGCTCATCTGGATCGCTGATCGAGATGCCGTCGACGTAATCCATGACGACGATATGCTCGGTGCACCAGCGAAGGTACGGGCGCGGACAGGAGATATCGCGCGTATCGACGTGAAACTCATAGAAGTCCTCGAGGTTGCGAGCCTCCATGATGAAGTTCGTCTCCTCGCGGAACGACTCCCAAAGCTCCTCGACGACGTCGTGCAGGTCGACGAACTGGTCGGTCTTGACGAAATGGGACGCGACGCGCACGATGCTGCGCATGATATCGATATCCTGCGCCATGATCTGCTGCGCGCCGGGACGCTGCACTTTGACCGCGACATCCTCGCCCGTGACGAGGCGGGCGCGGTGCACCTGGGCGAGCGAGGCGCTTCCCAGGGGCTCCTCGTCCATCCAGCTGAAAACCTCGTCCAGCGGACGCCGATACTCCGCGGCCAGGCACTCGCGAATCGTATCGAAGGGAACAGGATCGACATCCGTTCGAAGCTTGCCGAGCTCGTCGCAGAACCGCTGGGGAAGGATCTCGGAGCGGTTCGCGAGGATCTGCCCCATCTTCACGAACATCGGGCCGAGCTCCTCGAGCAGGCAGCGCAGGCGAACAGGG
>USLT01000123.1 GCA_900555585.1 uncultured Collinsella sp. | reverse complement strand
GTGACGCTTGGGACCGGCGTCGGCGGCGGCGTCATCGTGGACGGCCGCGTCCTCAACGGCCGCAACGGCTGCGCCGGCGAGGTCGGCCATATGCCGGTCGCGGCTCCGGGCGAGCGCCGCTGCGGATGCGGCAAGGTGAACTGCCTGGAGTGCTATACGTCGGCGACGGGCTTTGTGCGGACTGCCAACGAGCTGGCCGAGGCTGCGGGGGACCCGCGTCGCTACACCGAGGGCAAGGAGGTCTTCGACCAGGTCGCCGCCGGTGACGAGCTCGCGGTCCGCGCCCGCGACATCACGGTGGACTATCTGGCTCGCGGCCTGGCGGGAATCATGTGCACGGTCGACCCCCAGGAGGTCATCGTCGGCGGCGGGCTGTCGTACGCGGGCGACCTGCTGATGGGCCCGCTGGCAGAGGCGCTCGAGCGCTACGTGTTCCCCGCGATGCTCGGCAAGTACGTGCTGCGCCGCGCGAGCCTCGGAAACGACGCGGGCGCGCTTGGGGCCGCGTACCAGGCCCTCCAGATGGTCGGCGCGATCGCCTGAGCCGCTCCTAGTTCATAGAGCCCTTGCGGTAAGGGTGGACGACGCGGTCGAGCCCTTGCACGCCTGCATCGGCGAGCAGGGCGTCGAGTCCGTCGGGAAGGAGGCGGGGCGGGAGCCTCGCCGACCCGGCGGAGTCTCCCTGGGCGGCGAGGCGGTCGATATCGTCCCCGGCCATCTCGATGCGAGCGCGTCCCCCTTCTATTCTGCAGCGGACCTGGCGCGCCCCGGCATCGTGCAGCGCGGACTCGATAGCTTGGGCGAGCGCGAGCTTGCCGGGCGTGATCGGCTCGCCGCAGGAGACGCGCGTCGCCAGGCAGGCGCCGGCGGGAAGGTTCCAGTTGGAAAAGCCCCATGCCCTGAGCGCGGCGCGCTCCTCCGCCTTGCGCCAGCCGGTCTGCGCCAGCGGCGAGAGGACGCCGAGCTCCCGCACGGCCCGCATGCCGGGGCGGAAATCTTCCAGGTCGTCGGCGTTGCTGCCCTCGAGGACGGCGGTGATGCTCCGTGCGGCGGCAAAGCCCATGATCGCCTGGAACCCCAGCCTCTTGCAGTGGTAGCAGCGGTCCTTGGGATTGGCGGCGACGGTCGGCGAGTCGAGCTGGTCCACCTTCACGATATGGAGCGGAAGCCCGATGCGCTCCGTGGCCGCCTCGAGCGCCGCGCGTTCGGCCACGGTTGCGAAGAGCGAGTCGAGATGGACGAGGACGGTCCTATCGGGGATGGCGCGTGCGCAGGCCGCCGCGAGAAAGGTGCTGTCGACGCCCCCGGAGAAACCGACCGCGACGTCGCCCAGGCCGCGCAGCAGCTCCTCGAGCGCGCGCAGCTTCAGCGAATCGACGCCCTCGGGCGCTGGGCGGGCGGTATCGAAGGCGTCTGGATTTGCGATGCTCATCGCGGCCCTACACCAAGGGGCTCAGCGAGCTCACGGGCGAGGCGGCGAGGCCGTCGGCGGCCGAGGCCTCGTGCGCGCTGCTCTGCCGTGCGAGCAGGAAGGGCCTGATCAAGCTCATGTGGTTGGAGTCCCGTTCGGCCGCCGCCCCGCCCGCCGCGGCGGCCCTGCGGGCCTCGATCTGGGATATGAGGAACTGGACGCCGCGCCTGCCCACCTCGTACCCGGTCGGGGCGCAGGTCGTGAGCGGGACGGCTCCGCTCCAAGCGAGGGGGTTGCCGTCGCAGCCCGCGACCGCGATGTCGTCGGGTACGGACGCGCCGGCGTCCTGGATGCCGGCGATGACGCCGGTCGCGAGCACGTCGGTGAGCGCGATGACGAAGTCGGGCCGCGCGTCCGCATCGAGCCCGGCGAGCCGCATGCCCTCCATGTAGCCGTCGCGCGCCAGGCTGCCCAGCCCCTTCGCGCCGAACGAGAAGGAGACGTGCGGGTTGGCGGTCTGGATCTCGCGGATGCCGAGCGCGCGATAGGAGCGCTGCGTGGTGTCCTCCGCGCCGACGACGGCGATCCGCCGTGCGCCCTGGGCGACGGCGTGCTCGGCGATGAGCGCTCCCTGCATGCGGTTGTCGACGGCGACGAACCAGCCGTCGTCCTTGCTGTGGGTGTCGAGGTGCACGACGGGGACGGGGCACTTGGCCGCGGTGCGCGCGGTCTCGCCGTCGCCGAACGGCTGCACGAGGATGCCCGCCATCTGGGTGCCCATGAAGTAGCGCATGTAATCGCCCTGCAGCCCGGCGTCGTTGTCCGCGTTGGCGATCAGCAGGCCGTAGCCGTTCCGGCGCGCCTCGCTGTGCGCCCCGTTGGCGATCTGCAGGCAGAAGCCATGGTCGAGGCTTGGCAGGATGAGGCCGAACGAGGCGTTGTGCCCGCCGGCGAGCAGGCGCGCGCTCTGGTTGGGCATGAAGCCGAGCTCGTCCATGGCGAGGCGGACCTTATCCAGCGTCGCGGGCCGCACCTTCTCCGGGTGGTTGAGCGCGTTCGACACGGTTCCGAGCGATACGCCCGCGTGCCGCGCGACATGCTGGATGGTGACCTTGCCCATACTCGACCTCTCTGGCTGCCATATTCGTTGATGCGTTTCAATAACCTGTGTAGTGTAGCACTGGCGGCCCTGGTGGGCGCAATACTGCCAAAATATGGGCGAGATTGCCGTTGATGCGGAAAAGCTTTTGAAACCTGCGGTTGGACCAGGGGGCTACACTATGCTGCGCTCGATTTAGCGTGCGCGCGGTTTCCGTATCGACGGTACCGCCGGCGCGCGAACAAAAGAAGCTAGCAAAAGGGGAGACCATGGCAGCAAAGACCAAGGATTACAAGAGCTACCTGCTCAACAAGTGCATCATCGGCTACGGCATCGTCAACGGCATCGTCAACGCCCTCATCTTCTTCGGCATGAACGCCTCCAACCCCGACGCCACCTTCGTCCAGGGCAAGATCATCGAGGAGATGGCCCTTACCGGCGTCCTGCTCGGCCTGATCCTCACCTGGTGCGTCGTCCCGCTGACCAAGATGGACCTCAAGAAGGGCGTCTACGTCGGCGAGGAGGGCGCTTACGGCTTCACCGCCAAGCTCCCCAAGAAGGCCATCCCGATGTCGCTGGCCGTCGGCGTCATCGCCCTCGTCGTGGTCGTCGCCATCACCGGCCTGCTGACCTTCGTCCTTCCCCTGCCGCTGAACCGCACCGGCATGATGATCTTCAAGGGCTGCATGTGCGCCATCACCGGTGCCGTCTCCGGCTACTGCGTCATCGGCGCCACCACCGCCGGCTACAAGCCCGAGGCCTAAAGCCCGCGCGGACGAACAACACCGCTCCTTTCTCAGAGCCGGCGCCCCTCATGCGAGAGGCGCCGGTTTTGTCTTTATATCATGGGGTTTGCCGCATCAACGGCAATGTCTCTGCTGTAGCTTTAGTGACGGACTGCCGTAGACTTGAGCCGCCATTCGCGGCCGCGCAAATAAGGGGAAACGCCCGACCGCACCTCTTTTGAAAGGAAGGAATATGAAAGCTGCTGCAGCAGAGGCTACGCAGAGCAAGGACAAGTTCCTCGTCCTGCCGATCCTCGTTCTGATCCTCGCCCAGATGGGCACCTCGGGCGATAACGGCGCC
>USLT01000122.1 GCA_900555585.1 uncultured Collinsella sp. | reverse complement strand
CGACCTCCTCCATCTCGACCAGATACTGGGTTCCATCGATAGAGATCTTGAATTTACGCAGCATGTTCGCTCTCCATATCCTTGCGCTTGTAGATTCCCTTGATCGTGAACGAGCTCGATTCGAGCGCCCCGGCAGCGAGCGCGGTCGCGATGCAGGCGACGCGGAGGTGCTCCGGGTTGGCGACCTTCACGCTCCGGACCACCATCTGGCTCTCGGGTCGGTCCCCCGCCGCCAGGGCCGAGGCGATCACGAGCGCGACGCGATGCTCCTCGGGATCGACCGGGACGTAGGCGGGCACCTCCTCCCACTCCGCCGACGCGCCATCCGGAACGGTCGGATCGGAAGGGGCGGCGACCGGCTCCCCGCCCGTCGCCAACCGATCATCATGCGTCCCGGCGAAGCGCTCGCGGAACCATGAGAGCACTCCCATAACCAAGGCCTCCTCGCGGTCGAATCGAATCCTTATCGCCGACATCAATTTGTCCAGTATGTTGATTGTATAGAGGAATCGAGTTGTTTTTAAGGACAGTCATCCACCATCGGCGGGCGGTCGAGGGCTTGACAGATACGAGAGAAGTGGATAAGACCGCCATACTGGTCTTAGATTCTGCATACGAAGGAAGCCCTCATGCATGCGCTCGGTTTATCGCCAAGATGCACGGAACGGCCCCGCATGCAGACGCACACGGAGCCGTTCCAAACGATGCTCGAGCGAGGCCGAGGCGGCGCGTTAGTCGGTGGGAGTCGGCGCATAGGCATTGGAGCCCGTCGCCGGCTGCATGGGCGCGAGCATGACGCGCCCGGTTCCGCGATAGACGTTGACGAGGCCCTCGCCGCCGACGGCTGAGCCGATCAGGCTCTTACCCGAGCGCTCGACGGTGAATTCGAGACCGGAGGTCCACATCAGCGCGTAGTTTCCATCGACCTTGAGCTCGTCGTTCTGGAGGTCCACGTACACGACCTCCTGCTCGGGGCAGGGGGACTCGAGCACGAGCACGCCGTTTCCATCCAATCGCAGGTTGAAGAGCCCCTCGTTGCCCGCCATGGCCGAGCTGAGGTTCGACCGGCGTTGCAACGAATCCTTCAGGACGCTGTCGCATGCGAGGAAGAGGCCGTCGTTGAGCACGACCGATCCTCCCCAGTTAGCGAGGTCGACCAGCAGAAGGTGCTGCCACGTGGGCTCGCAGACCACCATGCCCGTGCCCTTGTACTCGGGCTTGATCATCGAATCCTGGCTCACCGCGCCGCGGAACATCTTGCCCATCAGGTCGCCCGCGCCCTTCACGCCGGTATTCGCCCTGACGTCGCCCACGGTCCACTGCATGGCACCCGCTTGGAGCGTGGCCCCGGACCCGTCGGCGAGCTTGATGACGAGCTGGCGGCGCCGCACGTTCATCTCCGAGGCGAAGTAGGCGGTCTGGGCGCTCCACGGCGACACCGACAGGTCGCGCTGCCACTCGATGACGGAGAACTGGCCGGCCTCGGCCAGCTTCTTGACATCGTCGTTATCCTCGAAGTTATACACAGAGAAGCCCATGGCCCCACCTCCCGGTCGCCTGGCGCCCCCATCGGGCGCCCCGGCGATATCGTACGCCCCATAGGGACGGGGCGGCGCGCCCGGTCGACGGTCGCGCCGACGTGGGGGCCTGAACGGCGCTCACGTTACTCCACGCATGACCTCGCGTTGTGGATTTCCCCTGCTTCGGGCTCGGGCATTCTTGCCCTCGCCGATTTGCGCAGGATACGATTTTTATACATGCGTCCATCAGGGGCGGCGAGCGCCGGCCGGCACGCGCCCCTCCTCAAGAAAGGCAGACATGCTCCTGCAACTCATCTTCATCGCCATCGGATTCGCCCTGCTCATCATCGGCGCGAACCTCCTTGTCGACGGCGCGAGCCAGATCGCCGCGCGCATCGGCCTGCCCGACCGCGTCATCGGGCTCACGGTCGTCGCCGTCGGAACCGCCATGCCCGAGCTCGTCGTCAGCGTCGCCTCCGCCATCGAGGGTCACGCCGACATGGCCTTCGGCAACGTCGCCGGAAGCTGCATGGCCAACCTCCTGCTCATCCTCGGCATGAGCGCCATCATCACGCCGCTCGGGCTCTCGCGCCACACGCAGCGCTTCGAGATCCCCGTCACGGTGCTCGCCGTCGGCCTGCTCGTCGTGTTCTCCAACAGCGGCGGCGCGCTCACCGCCGTCGAGGGCGGCATCCTGCTCGCCGCATTCGCCGCCTTCGTCGCCTACACGGTCGTGCTCGGACTGCGAGAGGGCGAGAGCGGACATGACGAGCTCGACCCCGAGACCCAGCTCGATCCCCGCGAGCTCGAGCAAGACGAGACCGCCCCTCGCGGCATGCCCGTCTCGATCGCCCTGGTCGCCGTGGGCATCTTCATGCTCAAGCTCGGCGCCGACCAGGTCGTCAACAACTCCGTCGAGCTGGCGGAGGCGGTCGGCATCTCCCAGCGCATCATCGGCATCACCGTCATCGCGCTCGGAACCTGCCTGCCCGAACTCGTCACGAGCGTCGTCGCCGCCTTCCGCGGCAACATCGACATCGCCGTGGGCAACGTCGTCGGATCCAACATCACGAACGTCCTGCTCGTCATGGGCGTGCCCGCCCTCTTCGCCCCGATCGCCTACGCCGCGGGCTACAACTTCGACTTCGCGCTGCTCACCATCTTCTCCGTCATGCTCGTCGGATTCGCCTTCGTGGGCACCAAGCACACCATGACCCGCCGCGAGGGCGTCGCCTTCGTCTTCCTCTACGTCGTCTACATCGTCGTGAGCATGATGATGTAGCGCGCGGCGCTCCTATATGGACAGGAAAAGGGACCCCACCCTCCGCATTGAATGAACTGCGCGAGGACGGGGTCCTTCTTCTAGGCTATCGCGTCAAGCCCCGGCGCTCCGAGCGTCGACGCGGCCTAGTAGTCGTTGGCGCCGGCGCTCGCCATCCACTCGTCACGGAACTCGGCGTAGCGACCCTCGATGATCGCCTGACGGGCGCGACGCATGAGATCGAGCAGGAAGTAGATGTTGTGCTGCGATAGTAGGATGCCGCCGAGCATCTCCTTCTGGGTGACCATGTGCCGGATGAGCGCGCGGCTGTAGCCCCCCGTGCACACGGGGCAGGTGCACTTCTCGTCGATGGGGCCCGCGTCGTGCGCGAAGCGGGCGTTGCGGAAGTTCAAACGGCCCTCGCTCGAGAACGCGGTACCCATGCGGCCGGTGCGCGTGGGTAGCACGCAGTCGAACATGTCGACGCCCATGCCGACGGCGCGGACGAGCGTGGTGGGGTTGCCCACGCCCATGAGGTAGCGCGGCTTGGCGCGCGGCATATGCTCGGAAACGAGCGGCTCGAGCGACTCGAACATGGTCTCGTGGTCCTCGCCCACCGAGTAGCCGCCGATGCCGTAGCCCGGAAAGTCTCCGCATTCCTCGAGGTGCTTGAGCGAGCGCAGGCGCAGGTCCAGGTGCATGCCGCCCTGGACGATGCCGAAGAGCGCCTGGTCGTCGCGGGTATGCGCCTTATAGCAGCGCTCCGCCCACATGCTGGAGAGCTCGACGGCGCGCTCGACGTACTTGCGCGTGGCCGGGTAGCCCGGGCACTGGT
>USLT01000121.1 GCA_900555585.1 uncultured Collinsella sp. | reverse complement strand
CATTTCCATGGAGTGCGCGTACCGCCTCGTGTTCCTGCTGACCGGCCAGCGCTGGTCGGCCGCCGACCTCGCCGACGCGGACGAGGGCGAGCTCGAGAGCATGCGCATCCCCTCGGGCGAGGGCGTCACGCTCGACCCCGTCGCCGACGCGCACTTCGTCTCCGACCTCCCGCTCGACGAGATCGGCTCCGAGCTCGCCGAGCTCATCCGCCGTTCCGAGGCAGACGAGGCTTAAAGCCCGCTCGATACCCGCCCGTCCATCATTCGGGCATGATGCCTCCCATTCCGCCGACGCGTCGGCGAAATGGGAGGTTTTCTTAATCGCGTCTCCATCGTCTTCCGTGCGCTACCATGGGTTGGAAGGCGAGCACGACGAAGGAGCATCCATGGCAGCATCCTATCTGGACCATCTCAAGCGCCGTCGCGAGGAGATCCTCGCGCGGATGGACGCCGCCCTCACCGCGAGCGGCCGCTCCTTCGCCGACGTCGACCTCATCGCGGTCTCCAAGACGGCTTCGGTCGAGGAGGTCGCCGCCGCCATCCAGGCCGGCTTCCGTCGATTCGGCGAGAACCGCCCGCAGGAGCTCGCGCGCAAGATCGATGGCATCTCGCGGCTCGGCGCCGGTAGCGGAGCCGCCCGGTTCGATATGATCGGCAACTTGCAGACCAACAAGATCAACACCGTGTTGGGCCGTGCATCGCTCATCCATTCGGTCAGCTCCCTGCACCTCGCCCAGGCGGTCTCCTCGCGCGCGGAGCGCCGCATCGCGGACGGGGCGCTCGAGGGCCCGCAGGACGTGCTGCTCGAGGTCAACGTCTCGGGGGAGGGCACGAAATCTGGCTTCTCGCCCGACGAGGTCCGGTCCGCCATGCCCCAGCTCCGCGAACTTTGTGGAATTCGCATCTGCGGGCTTATGACCATGGCCCCGCGCGGGGATAAGGGGATTGCCCGTTCGACGTTCGCCGGGCTGCGCGAGCTCCGCGACGACCTCGCCGCACGCGATCCCGAGCTCGACCTGCGCGAGCTATCGTGCGGCATGAGCGAGGATTTCGATGTCGCGCTCGAGGAGGGTTCTACGCTCATTCGCCTGGGCAGGTCTTCGACCCAGCCTTTGCAGTAGAATAAGCTGGTCAGGATCGTGTCCTGACCTGCACCAATCGAACTTATCAACGCACTCCGGGCAGAGAGGTAGATACCGTGGGCTTCCTAGACGATCTCAAGAGCAAGCTTCCGTTCGGCCAGAACCAGGGCGGCTACGCCCAGGATGGATACGATCAGGCTGACGGCTACGACGAGTACTACGATGAGGGCGCCGGCGATTACGCCGGTGGCTCCTATCAGGGTTACGAGTACGACGACCAGGGCTACGCCGTCCCGCGTACCGATCCAGAGCCCGCGCCCGGCCTCCTCGGCCAGACGCGCCGCGGCGAGGCCGAGTCCGTCGCCGTCTACACGCGCAGCGGCCAGCTGGTCGGCGAGGCCGATCGCCATGCAACGACCTACAACCCGCCGTCTCGCGGCCAGGAGGGCTATCGCCCGGGTGCCTACGACACTCCGTCGAGCTATGCCGAGGGCCTGCGTTCCGTGCCCTCTACCAAGCCCGAGCCCGCATCCGACGTCGCGGCCCACGTGAGCGCCGTCGTCAACGCCACGCCCCAGCTTCCCGCCTATGTTCTTCGCCCCGAGAGCTACGATGACGTGGAGACCGTCGTCCGGCGCGTCCGCACACGCCAGCCCGTCGCGCTGGTCTTCGTCGGCGTGCGCACTGAGGTCGCCAAGCGCGTCCTCGACTTCAGCTACGGCTTCGCGTGCGGCCTGGGCGCCTCCGTGAAGGAGGTCGGCGACCGGATCTTCATCGTCCTGCCCCAGGGTTGCGAGGTAAAGGAATCCGACCTCGCCAAGCTGCGAACCGAGGGCTACCTCAAGACCAAGTAGGAGAAACGTGAACCTATTTACTCTCGTCCAGATCATCCACTCCCTGTTCAGCTTCTATTCGACGCTCATCTTCATCTACATCATCTTGACGTGGATACCCATGAACCCCAACGGATGGCTCGCCGATATCGGCAGCGTGCTGGAGTCGATCGTCGGCCCCTACCTGAACTTCTTCCGTAGGTTCATGCCCCCGATGGGCGGCATAGATTTCTCGCCCGTTATTGCAGTTCTTGCGCTTACTCTCATCGAGAAGCTGCTGGTAGGTATAATTCTGTAAGATGCGCAAAGGCCGTCAATTTGGGACGGTCGCACGGAAAGGATTTTTCGATGGCTATTACCCCCGCTGATATCCAGGCCCAGACCTTCTCCGAGGCCAAGCGCGGCTACGACCCCGCCGAGGTCGATGTCTTCCTCGAGCAGCTCTCCGCCGAGGTCGATGCGATGCTGAGCAAGATCGTCGACCTCAAGACGCGCCTCACCAACACCGAGCAGCAGCTCGCCGACGCCCAGGCCCAGCTCGCCCAGGGCGCTACCATCGCCGCTCCCGCTCCGACGCAGCCGCCCGCTCCCGCCGTCGATTACTCCGCCATGGAGCGCCAGATCTCCGCTGCACTCATCGCCGCCCAGCAGACTTCCGACGCCATCGTGGCGGAGGCCCAGGAGAACGCCGACCGCATCCGCAGCGAGGCCGACGCCAAGGCCCGCGAGGTCATCCGTCAGGCCCTGGCCGAGAAGCAGAACGAGATCGAGGAGATCGACCGCCTCAAGGCTTCCCGCGAGGACTTCAAGAACGAGTACATGAAGCTCATCCAGCATTTCATGGACGAGGCTCAGAATTCCTTCCCTGCAGAGCTCCTCTCCAACACCCCGACCGGTTCCGCTGCCTCCGTCGCTCCCGTGAGCGCTCCTGAGCCGGCTCCCGTGGCTCCGGTCACGCCCGTCGCCGACCCCTTCGCGCCGCTCGATAACTTCGTCGCGGACGATCTCGACTAGCGCGAGCTTTCTCCAACCGGTCCTCGACCCATAAGAATGAGGCGGCCATCGCTTTACGCGGTGGCCGCCTTTGGTTTAGGGATCGAATCGCGAGGCTTCGGCTACAGGAGGAATTCCGTTCGAGGGATGGTCCGCTCCTCGCGCTTCTCGGGGGAGGCGATCTCGTCTGCGGGGTAGCCTACAGTAAGCATGTGGATAGGGTAGAGGTCCTGCGGCAGGTCGAACTCCTCGATGGCGACCTTAGGGTCGAAGTGGCACACCCAGCAGGTTCCGAGACCGAGGTCGGTCGCCTGCATCATCATCTGGTCGGTGACGATCGAGGTGTCGATATCGCTCGCGTTCTTGCCGTCGTACTTACGGGTCCAGGCGGCGTCGGTCTTGGCGCATACCAAGAGCACGACTGGCGCGCCGAAGACGCTCTCGCCGCGTGCGAAGCGCTTGGCGGCCCTGGCCGCGGATGCGAGGAGCTCCGGCGTGTCGCAGACGAGGACTCGTGCGGGATGGTTGTTGCATGCCGAGGGGGCGATGCGCCCCGCCTCGATGATGGCGTCGAGCTTCTCCTGCTCGATCTGCCTTGCCTGGTATTCGCGGCATGAGTAGCGCGCGAGCGTGAGGTCGGCGAATGCCATGTGCGGCTCCTTTCGCATGACGTGGGTTCTACGCGTCCCATCGTAGACCAATCCGTCTCGATATTGGCCCGGGATATGAAAAACGAC
>USLT01000120.1 GCA_900555585.1 uncultured Collinsella sp. | reverse complement strand
AGCGCGGCAACGGCAACCTCATCATGGCCCGCATCGTCGAGCGCCTCATGATCGCCGGCGAGCCCTCCCTCGTGAGCTTCAACGGCGGCACCAAGGACAACGCCATCAACCGCGAGTGCAAGGCCGAGCTCGTCTACGCCGATCACGCCTCCGCCGAGGCGGGCGCCGAGATCGCCCGCGAGATCGCGGCGAAGGTCGCCGTCGAGCTCGAGACCTACGATCCCGGTTTCACCTGTGAGGTCGAGGTCGCCGACGGCGCCGAGGTCGAGGCGATCGATGCCGATACCGCCCTCGCCTTCGTGCGCGCCATCCGTCTCGCCCCCAACGGCGTGATGCGCCGCAACCTGGCGGCCGACGGAGCCGTTGACGCCTCCTCCAACATCGGCGTCGTCGCCACGTCCGATACCGAGGCCAAGATCCTGCTCTCGCCCCGCTCCTCCATCACCTCCCTGCAGGAGGAGTTCAAGGATCGCCTGCAGACGCTCGCCGACGTCCTCGGCTTCGACGCCAAGTTCGAGTTCGAGTACCCGGGTTGGAGCTACGCCGAGCACTCCCCGGTCCGCGACGTCTTCCTCGAGAGCTATCGCGAGCTCTTCGGCTCCGAGCTGCGCATCGAGTCCATCCACGCGGGACTCGAGTGCGGCCTGTTCGCCGAGGCCCTCGACGGCCTCGATGCCATCGCGGTCGGCCCGACGCTCAAGGACGTCCATACGCCCGACGAGTCCATGGAGCTCGCTTCCTCCGAGCGCTTCTACACCTTGCTCGTCGACGTCCTGAAGCGCCTCGCCGCCTAGCGCGGGACGCGTCCGGCGCCGTGCCGGAGCAGACGGATCGCTATTCGGCCCCGCCCGCGGCATCGCGCCGCGGGCGGGGGCCGCTTCATGTCGAACCTCTTCAGCGTGCGCGTATCGGGTATCATAGATACCTTTACAGGGTAAACACCAAGACTGATACGACGTTACGAGCAAGCAGGTTAGAGGTATCCGCATGCTAGATAGATTCACCGACCGCGCCCGCCGCGCGATGTCGCTCGCGAAGGACGAGGCGCTGTCGCTCTCGTCGCGCAGCGTCGGCACCGAGCATCTGCTGCTGGCGCTCGCGAAGCAGGGGGAGGGCATCGCCGCAGAGGCCCTGCGCGACCTCGAGATCAGCTACGACGATATCCTGTCGGAGCTGAAGGGCATGGCGACGACTGTGCCCGCCCCCGCCGACGCCGCCCCCGCCTCAGAGCCGGACCCCGACGCCCCGTCGGAGCAGGAGTCGCCGGCGGACCAGGCCAAGCTCGCCTTCACGCCCGCGGTCGTCGCGGTCATGGAGAAGAGCTTCCGCCTCGCGCGAGAGAACAACCAGACCTACGTCTCGACCGAGCACCTGCTGCTGGGCATCGTCGCCCATGGGGAGGGTACCGCGATGGGCGTCCTGCAGCGTCTGGGCGTCTCGGCGGCGAGCATCCGCGGCGCGGTCGAGAAGCTGACCGCCAAGGATAAGGGCCACGGTCGCCCGATGGCCGGCTCGGCGTCGGGTAGGCCGGGCGCGGGCCTGCCCTTCTTCTCCGGTGAGGCCGGCCAGGCCCCGACTCAGCAGGAGAGCACGCTCAAGCAGTTCGGCACCAACCTCACCGAGGAGGCTCGCTCCGGCAAGCTCGACCCCGTGATCGGCCGCGAGAAGGAGATCTCCCGCATGATGGAGATCCTTTCGCGCCGCACCAAGAACAACCCGCTCATCCTGGGCGACCCCGGCGTCGGCAAGACCGCGATCGTCGAGGGCCTCGCGCAGGAGGTCGCCGCCGGCAACGTGCCGGAGAACCTGATGAACCAGAATATCTGGACGCTCGACCTTCCCGGCCTCGTCGCCGGCGCGAAGTACCGCGGCGAGTTCGAGGAGCGCTTGAAGAACGTCATCCGCGAGGCAACCGAGGCGGATGACATCATCTTGTTCATCGACGAGATGCACACCCTGATCGGCGCCGGCTCGGCGGAGGGCTCGATCGACGCGAGCTCCATGCTCAAGCCGGTCCTCGCCCGCGGCGCGTTCCAGATCATCGGCGCCACGACGGCGGAGGAGTTCCGCAAGCACCTGCAGAAGGACCCCGCGTTCGAGCGCCGCTTCCAGGCGATCGACGTCGAGGAGCCGAGCATCGACGACACCGTGAAGATCCTGAACGCCCTGGCGCCGCGCTACGCCGAGCACCACCATGTCGCCTACACCCCCGAGGCGATCCAGGCCGCGGCGTCGCTGTCCTCCCGCTACATCCAGGACCGGTTCCTGCCCGATAAGGCGATCGACCTCATGGACGAGGCCGGCGCCCGCGCCCGCATCGCCGCCAACCGCGCCCCGCAGCCCGTGCGCGACGCCGAGCAGCGCGTCGCAGAGCTCAAGGCGGCGTTCGACGAGGCGACGGCGGGTGACGACATGAATCGCGCTGCCGAGCTCAAGGCCGAGTGCGAGAAGGCCGAGGAGGAGCTCCAGCAGGCCCGCGCCGCCTGGACCGCCGAGATGGAGGCGAGCCCGATCGTTATCGACGCGGCGCGGATCGCCGACATCGTCTCGATATCCTCCGGCGTGCCCGTGTCGTCGCTGACCGAGGACGAGAGCCGCCGGCTGCTCGCATGCGAGGACGTGCTCAAGACCCGCATCATCGGCCAGGACGAGGCCGTCCGCGCCGTCGCGAAGGCGATCCGCCGCTCCCGCAGCCCGCTCAAGGACCCGCGCCGCCCCGGGGGCTCCTTCATCTTCCTCGGACCGACCGGTACCGGTAAGACGGAGCTCGCCAAGACGCTCGCGGAGTACCTCTTCGGCAGCAAGGACGCGCTGATCAGCTTCGATATGTCGGAGTTCTCCAGCGAGTACGAGGTGTCGAAGCTTATCGGCTCGCCTCCGGGATACGTCGGCCATGACGAGGGCGGTCAGCTCACCAAGGCCGTTCGCCGCCATCCGTACTCCGTCGTGCTGTTCGACGAGATCGAGAAGGCCCATCCCGACATCTTCAACATCCTGCTGCAGGTCCTCGACGAGGGCCGCCTCACCGACAGCCAGGGCAAGACGGTCGATTTCCGCAACACGGTGGTCATCATGACCTCGAACGTCGGCGCGCGCGAGATCGCGCAGGACTCGACCGTGGGCTTCGGGACCACGGGCGAGGGCGGCCTCACCGCGGGCGAGATCCGCACCCGCGCGATGGGCGAGCTCAAGCGCCTGTTCCGCCCGGAGTTCCTCAACCGCATCGACGACATCGTCGTCTTCAAGAAGCTCGCGGGCGCGTCCCTCGCGTCGATCGCCCGCCTGCTCGTCGACGACCTGCGGCAGCGCCTGATCGCGAGCGGCATGAACATCGAGCTGTCCGATGCCGCGATCGATAAGATCGTCACCGAGGGCACCGACCTCAGCAACGGCGCGCGACCCTTGCGCCGCGCGATCCAGAGGCTGATCGAGGACCCCTTGTCCGAGGAGCTGCTGGCAGGGGAGTGGCGCGAGGGCGATACCGTCCTGTGCGACGTGGAGGGCGGCGAGCTCGTCTTCTCCCATGGCTCCGGAGAGATCCCCGCGCCCCGTCCCGCGGGCGCGCTCGGGGCGTCGTTCGAGTCCTCCCCGCGCACCGCATCCAGCGCCCCGTCGCTCGGGTCCGGCGGCTCGCGCGGCGCCTCGCTCGCGGCGGGCGCG
>USLT01000119.1 GCA_900555585.1 uncultured Collinsella sp. | reverse complement strand
GAGCACGCCCGACTCGTCGAGTTCGGAGAACAGATCCTTCGCTTCTTCTGCTGTGAGTGGGGCCTTCTTCGCCATAGCCTGCCTAACGAGCCTCGTCGCGCGCGCAATCGCGGGCGCGAACGCCTTCGAACTGCATTCGATAGTACCGAGCATACGTGCCGCCGCGAGCGAGAAGCTCCTCGTGCGTGCCGCGCTCCACGACCTTGCCATCTTCGACCGTCGCGATCTCGTCGGCGTTCTTGATGGTCGACAGGCGGTGGGCGATGATGATCGTCGTCCTGTCGGCGGCGAGCCGCTCCAGCGATTCCTGGACGGCCTCCTCGCTCTCGTTGTCCAGCGCCGAGGTGGCCTCGTCCAAGATCAGGATCGCGGGGTCCTTGAGGAAGACGCGGGCGATGGCCACGCGCTGCTTCTGCCCGCCCGAGAGGCGGCTGCCGCGCTCGCCCACCACGGTGTCGTAGCCGTCGGGCAGGCCCTCGATGAAGTCGTGGATGTTCGCGCGGCGCGCCGCGTCCTCGATCTCGGCGTCCGTCGCCCCGGGGCGGCCGTAGGCGATGTTCTCGCGCAGCGTGCCGTCGAACAGGTAGACATCCTGCTGCACCAGACCGATGGCGCGGCGCAGGCTCTCCTGCGTCACCTCGCGCACATCCTGTCCGTCGATGGTAATCGATCCGTCGTGGACGTCGTAGAAGCGCGGGAGCAGCGAGCAGGTCGTCGACTTTCCGCCACCCGAGGGGCCGACGAGCGCGATGGTCTCGCCGGGACGGATGTCCAGGTCGAGATGGTCGATCACGGGACGCGCCGCCGCGGTGGATTCGGAGAGGTCGGCATCGTCGTAGGAGAAGCACACGTCGCGGTAGGAGATGGCGCCACCGGAGACCTCGAGGGGCCGGGCGTCCGGAGCGTCCTGGATATCGGGCGCGGTCTCGAGGACCTCGACCATGCGCTGGAAGCCCGCCGCAGCCTTCTGGAACGATTCGGTAGAGTTGACCAGGGTCTCGATCGGGGTCGAGAACAAGCTGATGTAGAGCGCGAACGTCGCCATGTCGACGGCGGTCATCTCGCCGATGGCGACCAGGTAGCCACCGAGTACCACGATCGTGGCGTACAGGACGCCGGTCATGAGGGCGCTCGTCGTCTGGTACCGCCCCATCGCGTGGTACTGGGCGACCTTCGAGTCGAGGTAGCGGTCGTTCGAGGCGCGGAACTTCGCGCGCTCGGCGCGCTCGTTGGCGAAGGACTTGACGACGCGCATGCCGGAGAGGGAATCCTGGAGCTGCGAGTTCACATCGGAGATCCGACGCCTGTTGTCGGCGAAGACCTCGCGCATGCGGAAGTTCTGGCGAACCATCACCACGACGAAGACCGCCGTGATGAGCGCCATGACGCCCGCGAGCACCGGGGAGATGGTGAAGAGGATCACGAAGGCGCCCACGATCTCGATACCGCAGATGATGATCCACTCGGGGACGTGGTGGGCCGCCTCGCAGATATCGAAGAGGTCGTTGACCACGCGGCTCATCATGTCTCCGGAGCTGTGCGCGTCGAAGTAGGCGAAGCTGAAGCGCTCGTATTGGTCGAAGAGGTCCTCGCGCATGCGCGACTCCATCTTCGCGCCCATGATGTGCCCCTGCGCCGACACGAAGTAGCGGCAGGCGCAGCGCAGCGCGTAGAGGGCGACGAGCCCCGCCGCGATATAGCCCAGCGCGCCCAGGATCGCCTGCGACCCCTGCGTGAACAGGCCGTTGGTCAGCGTCCTGAGGATGCTCGGAAACGCCAGGTCGATGCCCGCGAGAACGAGGGCGCACAGCGTATCGGCGATGAACAGGCCCTTGACCGGGCCGTAGTAGGACAGGAACTTCTTAAACATGCAGGCGTCTCCCCCTCGGCTGCTCGCGAATACGTGGTGGACGGTCGGCGCGGCGGGCCGCCAGCGATACGGCCGGGCGCGGTCGTCCGGGCAGGCGGCCTACAGGCGATGCGCTATGGCATCGCAGGCCAGCGCGCCGACGACGGTCTTGGCGTCCTCGATCTTGCCGTCCAAGACCGCGTCGACGAGCTCGGTCAGCGGCACCAGGTCGACGTTGACGAACTCGTCGTCATCGGGCGAGGCGCCCTCGAACTCGAGCTGCGTCGCCAGGTAGATATGGATGATCTCGTCGCTGAATCCGCACGACGACGCGATCGACGTCAGGTAGCGGATGCGGCGGGGCGTGAAGCCCGTCTCCTCGCGCAGCTCGCGGCGGGCGCAGTCGAGCGGGTCCTCGCCCGGGTCGAGCTTGCCGGCGGGAATCTCGACCGTGACGCGGTCGAGCGCCGTGCGGTACTGGCGGACCAGCACGATCTTGCCGGTCTCGGTGAGGGCGACGACGGCCGAGGCGCCGGGGTGGCGAACCACGTCGCGCTTCGAGCGGCGGCCGTTGGGCAGCTCGACGTCGAGCGAGCGGACGTCCAGGATCTTGCCCCGGTAGGCCGTCTCCTCGGACAGGATCTTCTCGTGCAGGCCTGCGTCGCGGGGGTCGTCGTCCCCCAGCGCGAGCATGGGCTCCGAGCACTCCCCGGCAGCCGCCTCGTCGATGACCTCGGCCTTGAATTCCTCGTTATCCATGGTCGCCCCTCCATCCCTCTGGCAGACGGGGGCGCATCATCGCACCCCCGTCCAGCGCGCATCGCGCCCTATTCTGCAGGCGCCCGCCACGATGCGGCGGACACCTTCCTTTCAAAACCCCGGCGGACCCCCCCCACCGACGATGGAGCGGGCCCTGAAAACGCGCGCCTAGGCGTCCCAGGCGTCGCGGCCGCGCAGGGCGCGCAGGCCGATGTCGCGGCGGAGGGTCTTGCCCTCGAAGTCGATCTTCTCGCATGCGGCGTAGGCGAGCTCGCGGGCCGCCTCGAAGGTCTCGCCGAGCGCGGTCACATCGAGCACGCGACCGCCGGAGGTCACGACGTCGCCCTCCTCGTTGACGGCGGTGCCGGCGTGGTAGACGGTGACGCCGTCCATAGCGGAGGCGTCCTCGATGCCGGTGATGACCTTGCCCTTCTCATAGGAGCCGGGGTAGCCGGCGCTCGTCAGCACGACGGAGACCGCCCACTCGTCGCGCCATGCGAGCTCGACCTCGTCAAGGCGCTGCTCGGCGCAGGCGAGCATGACCTCGACCAGGTCGCTGGCGAGGCGCGGCATCAGAACCTCGGTCTCGGGATCGCCGAAGCGCGCGTTGTACTCGATGACCTTGGGGCCCTGCGGCGTGAGCATGAAGCCGCCGTACAGGCAGCCGCGGAAATCGATGCCCTCGCGCTGGGCGGCGGCGATGGTCTCGTCGAGGATGCGGCACATCTCGGCGTGCTCCTCGTCCGTGACGATCGGCACGGGGCTGTAGACGCCCATGCCGCCGGTGTTGGGGCCGAGGTCGCCCTCGAGGGCGCGCTTATGGTCCTGGGAGGTCGCCATGGGACGGACGACGCGTCCGTCGGTGAAGGCGAGCAGCGTGCACTCGGGGCCGGTCAGCATCTCCTCGATGACGACGGTGCTGCCGGCGGCGCCGAACGCGCCATCGAAGCACTCGTGCACAGCCTGCAGCGCCTCATCGAGGGTGAGCGCGACCACGACGCCCTTGCCCGCGGCCAGGCCGTCGGCCTTGACCACGACGGGAGCGCCCTGCTCGCGGACGTAGGCCAG
>USLT01000118.1 GCA_900555585.1 uncultured Collinsella sp. | reverse complement strand
CGAATCCTATACGCCGCACCAGTCGAACTTGAGAGGCCCCGCAAGGGGCCTTTTTCATGCGCGCCCGCATCGGACCCCCGGTGCGGGCGCGCTGCGTCTGGCCCGCGGGTCACTCGATGGCGAGATCGGCGCGATGGCTGCGGATCGCGTCCCAGGAAAACAGGTCCGCAAGCTTCTCGGCGCTTCGGGGGCGGGGGTCGGGCGCGATTCCCGCGAGGCACGCGATCTCGCCCAGCAGGCGCTCGGGCTCGCCGTAGCGCGCTTTGAGCTCGTGCATATCGCAGTCGCGATCGCGCTTGGAGAGGCGGCGTCCGTCTGGGGCGACGAGGAGCGGAACATGCGCATAGGAGGGGTGGGGGTAGCCCAGCAAATCCTGCAGATGCATCTGCCGGGCGCTCGATCCGAGCAGGTCGCGGCCGCGTACGACCTCGGTCACGCCCATTTCCGCATCGTCTACCACGACGACGAGCTGGTAGGCGAAGACCCCGTCGCTGCGGCGAACGAGGAAGTCGCCGCATTCCTCGGCGAGCACCTCTCGCTGCGTGCCGTAGGTCCGGTCCTCGAAGTCGATGGTGCCGCGCGCGTCGGAGGCGTCGGGGACGGCGAGGCGCATCGCGGGTGAGCGCTCTTCTGCGCGGCGCGACGCTTCCGCGGCGGAGAGATTCCTGCACGTCCCCGGATAGCGCGGCGTGCCGTCGCTCGCATGGGGCGCGCTTGCGGCATGGAGCTCCGCTCGCGTGCAGAAGCAAGGGTAGACGAGCCCTTCGTCGGCGAGGCGCGACAGGGCCTGCTCGTAGAGGTCGATGCGGTCGCTCTGGTAGATCGGGCCCTCGTCCCAGTCGAGTCCGAGCCAGCGCAGGTCGTTAATCAGCTGCCCGTCCCATCTGCCGCGCCGGCAGCGCTCGTCGAGGTCCTCGATGCGCAGCACCATACGCCCGCCCTGGCTCCGCGCCGAGAGCCAGGCCACGAGCGCGGCGTAGACGTTGCCCAGGTGCATGCGTCCCGACGGGCTCGGGGCGAACCTGCCGACGACGTTTTCGGCGCCTTGCATTCGGTTGTGGTCGGTCGACTGCATGCCGGTTTCTCTACATCGGCAACGCGGTCTGCGGAACGTGGACGCGCGCGCGATACTCGCGATCGAGGTCGAACAGCCCCTTGGGATCGGAGCCGAAGAGCTTCATGTTGGTGATCATGTCGCGGGCGTTCGCCTCCTCCTCGCCCTGCTCCTTCACGAACCAGTCGAGCATCTGCATGGCACGGATGTCGTGCGCCTCGTGCGCGACCTCGTAGCAGTGGTGGATCAGGTCGGTGACGTGCTCCTCGTGCGCGAGGCCGGCTTCAAGCGGTCCGAGGTCGCTGTCAAAGGTCTTGTCCGGCTTGGCGATGGCCTCCATGGTCGGAACGAAGTCGTTATCGAGCAGGTAGCGGCGGAGCGCCATGGCGTGGTCGGCCTCCTCCTTGCTCTGGACGACGTACCAGTTGGCGAAGCCCTTGAGTCCGCGCTCCTCGTAGTAGTCGGCGAAGGTGAGATAGAGGTAGGCGGAGTAGAGCTCGGCGTTGATCTGCTGCTCGAGCGCTTCCGCGACCTGCGGTTTGATAGCCATGGGAACCCCTCTTCCATGCTTGCGGCCCCGGCACGGTCGAATCGTGCCGTTTGGTAGCAGTATACCCTCGAGCCGCCCGCCGGGTCGGGTCTCCACGGCCCCGCCAGCTTACTGTATACTGCGCGCAATATCGCCTATCACGGGAAGGGGCGCATCGATGAACGCACGCCTCCGCATGCGCGCCGTCTTGGTCGCGCTCGCAATAGCAATGGTCGCGCTCGCGGTCCCCGCGCCGGCCCGGGCGGCCGATTTCGAGCTGCCCCGCGTCCACATCCAGGCGCGGGTCATGGAGAACGGCGACCTGTACGTCACCGAGGCGCGAACCTTCGAGTTCACGGATTCCGTCAACGGCGTCTTTTGGGACATCCCCTTCTCGGAGAACCAGCAGGGCGCTCCCTCGTCCGTAACCGTGCTCGGGGTCCAAGGGGTCGATGGCGCTTTCGACGACGAGGCCGACGCGCGGCGGAGCGCGAGGATCATGGATGAGGTGTCGTCGGCGTCGGCGGGCGACGAGGGCGTCTACACGGTCGAGGATGACGGCGGGGCGCTCCGGCTCAAGGTGTTCACGCCGCGCGCAGACGGCGACGAGGTGACCCTCTGGGTGACGTACCTGCTCGAGGGCGCCGTCATGTCCTGGTCCGACACCGCCGAGCTGTACTGGCAGTTCATCGGCTCGGGATGGGACGAGGACGCGCGGGACGTTCGTCTCGACGTGACCTTCGCGGGCGCTTCCAAGGGCGCGCCGGCCACGACGGGGTCGCGGGACGCCAGCTTGCGCGCATGGGGCCATGGTCCGCGCGACGGCGAGGTCTTGCTCGATGTCGCCGATCCATCCAGTCCAAAGGACCCGCATGTGATCCTTACCGCCCCCACCGTGCACGCCGGTCAATTTGCCGAGGTCCGTGCCGCGTTTCCCGCTGACTGGGTGCCCGGCCTCGCGCCGTCGGGCGGGCCGCGCCTCGACTCGATCATCGCCGAGGAGACCGCATGGGCGGACGAGGCGAACGCCGAGCGCGAGCGCGCCCGCGTGATCGCCGCGGGAGGCGCGGTGGCGTTCGTCGCCGTCCCCGCGGCCATGCTCGGTGGCGTCATATGGCTGCGCAAGACCAGGTATGCGAGCCCTGCTCCCGTGTTCGACGAGACGTATTTCCGCGACCTCCCGTCTGACGACCATCCGGCCGTGCTGTCGGCCCTGGTGTACGACGGCTCGGTTCAGGACTGCGCCTTCATCGCGACGCTCATGAAGCTCACAGACGACCGGGTGATCAAGATAAGCCATGAGGAGCGAACCGAGGACCGCTTCCTCGGCTTGGGCGTCAAGAGGGTCGAGGAGTACTCGATCGAGCTCGTGGCGCTCGAGCTCGTTACCGATCCGGTCGATTTGGCGGCGCTCGACCTGTACTTCGGGCCGGGGGCCGAGAACGGCGACGCGACGCGCTTCGACGCGTTCCGCTACCGAGAGGACGCTGGCGAGTACATGCAGGGGTTCAAGGACCAGGTGCTGGCGGAGCTCGAGCGCCGCAACCTGACGAGCCTCGTGCCCGCGGGCTTCAAGCTCGCGGTGGTCTGCGCTGCCATCGCGATCGGGCTGGCGGGCCTCTTCTTCATGGTGGCGACCGATGGCGCCTCGATGCCGTCCGTGATCGCGGGAATCGCCATGGCGGTGGCCGCGGCGATTCTTGCGGGGACGACGAAGCAGTATTCGCGCGAGGCCGTCGAGCTGCTGGATCGCTGCCGCGCGCTCGAGCGGTGGCTCGAGGACTTCACCAACCTGGGCGAGGCGGTTCCCGACGACATCATCCTGTGGAACAAGATGCTCGTGCTCGCGGTCGCGTTCGGCGTGAGCGACGAGGTCGTGCGCCGGCTCGCGGACGCCGTCCCCGTCGATTTGCGGGAAGATGCGGCCGGTGCGTATTATTACCCGAGCTACTGGTGGTATTACGGGCACGGCGGTCTGCACTCGCCCATGAGCGAGATGCACGATGCGTACCAGGCGACCGTGAGCGAGCTCGCTTCGAGCGCCGACAGCTCCGGCTTCGGCGGGGGCGGCGGCTTCTCGGGCGGCGGGGGCGGAGGC
>USLT01000117.1 GCA_900555585.1 uncultured Collinsella sp. | reverse complement strand
AGGGCGCCGTCGGCACCGCCGCGTACACCGACGCGCTCGTCGCGCACCTCCTCGGCTAGGCGCCAATCGACGTTTTTTCCACTTAAGCAAAGGCTAAGGATGGGAACGGGCCGTCTCGGGGTATCCTGAGACGGTCTGTATCTATAGCAAAGAAGGGACCATAGCAATGGGTCTGATCCAGAAGAAGGACGAGCGCGAGGTCATCGACGGCGTCGAGGTCATCGAGCGCTCCGACGTGCCCGAGGACCTCGAGGGCTCCGACGTGGAGCTCGTCGACGGCGAGTCGGCCGAGGACATCGCGCGCGACGAGGAGGCCGACGAGTCCGACGACAGCGCCGCTGACCACGATGAGGAGACCGTCGAGCCCGACGAGGCGCCGGTCGAGCCCGGCGACGGCAGCAAGCGATCCTGCCCCTTGGGCTCTCGCAAGAACATGGTCATCGTCCTCGCCCTGGTCGCCGTCGTCGTTTCCGGCGTGGTCGGCTTCTTCCTCGGCTCCGGCGGCTTCGGTGCCAAGGGCGTCGGTTCCGCGACCATCACCGATGGCCAGCTCGATACGGTCGTCGCCACGTGGAAGTACAAGGGCGCGACCAACAAGCTGACCGCCCGCGAGGCGATCGAGGCGCAGTACAGCCTCGAGGCCGCCAAGAACTCCGATGGGACCTACAACGCCCCTTCCAGCGAGATGGTGCTCGCCTACGCCCGCAACCAGATCCTGCTCGCCGAGGCCGACTCCCAGGGCCTGTCCGTGACGGACGAGGAGCGCGATGAGTACGCTCAGTCCCAGCTGGGCACCGCCGACTACGAGCAGATGGCGACCCAGTTCGGCGTCAGCGTCGATCAGGCCAAGCAGATCGTGACCGAGAACGCGACCATCAGCAAGCTTTACGACAAGGTCGTCCCGAAGGTCGATGGCGCCGCGCCCGAGGCGCCCGCTGAGCCCGCGGACGGCAATACCGAGGCCGCCAGCAAGGACTACGCGGATTACATCATCAAGCTCGCCGGCGACGACTGGAACGCCGAGTCGGGCACCTGGGCGTCCGAGGACGGCGCCTTCGCGCAGACCCTGTCGGGGTCCAAGACCTTCTCGGCCGAGAGCGCCACGTACGCGGACGCTCAGACCGCATACTATGTCGCCTATCAGGAGTACGCCTCCAAGGCGCAGGGGAGCCAGGAGGCGTGGAGCAAGTTCACCAACGACCTCTACGCCAAGGCGGACATGTCCCTGTACGGTCTCTACGTCTAGCGGTCGCCAGCTACGGGCCGAGACTCCCCGCCCATCGGGCCGCCCGTGGGTTTCCAATCCCAAGTGGGTACGATAGCGTCGCCGCGCGAAACAGCGCGGCGACGCTTTTTTGATTTGAGAGGGGATTCCCATGATCTACGGTGCCCTTGAGGACCTTCCGCGCTACCGCGGCTTCTGCCGAAGCCTCGACGTCCTTATCGATTGGTTGGCCGAGAACGACCCGCGCGACCTCGAGTGCGGCAGCCATCCGATCTTCGGGGACAAGGTCTACGCCAACGTCATGGCGCCGACGACTCGTCCCCAGGACGGAGCGCACTACGAGTCGCATCGTCGCTATCACGATCTGCAGATCGATATCGAGGGCCGCGAGGCCTTCCTCGTCGCGCAGGGGCCGACCACGCAGTTCGAGCCGTTCTGCGAGGCCGACGATTTCGAGCTGGTGGACGCCGAGCGCGGCATCGCGGGCGATTTGGACGAGGGCCGTTTCGCGCTTTTCGTGATCGGCGAGCCCCATATGCCCACCCTGGAGTTCCCCGGTGACGGCGAGCGAGCGATCAAGAAGATCTGCTTCAAGCTCATCGGCGACGAGTTCTTCGACGAGTAGCGAATCCGATTCTCCCGCGCCGCCATCTGGAGCGGGGGAGCGGAAGGGCGCCGCGTGCTCGCGGCGCAATCGATAAGGAGGCATTACCATGGCAGATGAAGAGCTTGCGGCCTACTGCGCCCCGAGCATGGAGCACCCCGTGGCGATCGTGCTTGGAAGCGGACTCGGCGCGATCGCGGACCGCGTGAAGGTGGTTCGGCGCATCCCCTATGAGGACATCGACGGATTCCCCGCGGAGGCGCTGCCCGTCGAGGGGCACCGCTTCGAGGTGCTCGTCGGTACGATCGAGGGCGTTCCGGTGGTGGTCTATCCCGGCCGCGTGCACCTCTACCAGGGCTATTCGGCGCTGCAGGTGACCTCGCTGGTCCGCCATGCCCACAAGCTGGGCTGCCGCGACATCATCCTGACATGCGCCTCGGGCGCGGTCCGAGGAGTCGCTCCGGGCAGCTTCGGCTTGATCACCGACCACATCAACCTTACGGGGGCCAACCCGCTGTCGACTCCCGAGGGCGCCGCGCACACGCTGTTCGAGACGCCCTTCGTCCCGATCGCCGGGGCATACTCGAACTACCTGTCCGAGTTCGCGCGCGACGCCGCCCGCGAGATAGGCGTGACCTTCGCCGAGGGGACGTATGTGGGAATGCTCGGCCCCTCGTTCGAGACCGAGGCCGAGATCCGTGCGCTCGGCGTGCTCGGGGCCGATTTCGTCGGCTGCTCCACGGTGTGCGAGGTCATCCAGGCGAGGGCGCTGCGCATGCAGGTGCTCGGCCTCACCCTCGTCACCAACCGCGCGGGTCGTGCGGATAACAGTCATGGGGAGACACTGGTCGCCGCCGCTTCGGCTGCAGAGGGGACCACGGGCGTTCTTCTCGGTGTGCTTCGCCGCCTTGCGTCCTAGCATTTTTCTGAACAGGGTAAAAACCCTTGCGTTTTGATTTGTTTGCACGTACCATAAGCAGCTGTCGGTATTCGTACCGCGATAGCCAGCCAGCGTAGCTCAGTTGGCAGAGCACCGCTCTCGTAAAGCGGGGGTCACCGGTTCGAGCCCGGTCGCTGGCTCCATCGAATGTAGAAGCCTCTCGGAAACGGGAGGCTTTTTCATGCCGATAGGGCATGCATGATTGTTTACACTTTGCAAGTCGGTGTGAACAAAGCCACTCAGGTAAGAATGAAATACGGTAAACGGTTACTGGTATGAAACCTATAAGACCTCTACCTGCATAAACTTCCTGATGAGATAACAAATTTAGAAAATGAACACCGTTCACGGAAAACCATATTGCGAGAATTTGACTTAACACCACTTGTCTAGACAGCAGAATACAAGTATGTACCACTTCATAAATTACCTGAAGAAACTTTATCTAATGAGAGTATTTTAGGGAGAAAGCTGCTTACCCATAAAACTGATGTGATTGCTAGGGGTAATTTGCTAATGGAGAAGAAAACATGCAGGTAAACGGAATAACAATCTGCAAACGGTCGAAGATGGACCGCGAACGGTATGACAAGACAACGTAATTGACTGAAATTGACGAGACCTTCACGGATGCTATAGTAGTTAACGACTTATCACGTGGTTACAACCAGTTGCGGGGAACCGCAAGATCCTGAAGGAAAGGAGACGTTGGATGATTGGCTTTATCCTGACGGGTCACGGACAGTTCTCCAATGGCCTTAAGAGCGCTCTCGATATGGTCGCCGGCGATCAGCCCGCGTTCCAGATCGTTCCCTTCGAGGGCTCCCAGGCCGCTACCTATGGTGACGACCTTCGCGCCGCCATCACTTCCATGCGCGCTGAGTGCGAGGAGGGCGTTATCGTCTTCGTCGACCTGCTCGGCGGCACTCCCTTCA
>USLT01000116.1 GCA_900555585.1 uncultured Collinsella sp. | reverse complement strand
CGGTGTCGCCGACCTTGAGGCCCTTGGGGGCCAGGATGTAGCGCTTCTCGCCGTCTGCGTAGTGGAGCAGAGCGATGCGAGCGGAGCGGTTGGGATCGTACTCGATCGTGGCAACCTTGGCCGGCACGCCGTCCTTGTTGCGCTTGAAGTCGATGCGACGATATTGGCGCTTGTGGCCACCACCCTGATGACGGCAGGTGATGCGGCCCTTGTTGTTACGGCCAGCCTTCTTCGGCAGCGGCTCGAGAAGGGACTTCTCGGGCGTGGTGCAGGTGATCTCGGCGAAGTCCGAGATCGTCTGCCAGCGCCTGCCTGCGCTGGTCGGCTTGAGATGCTTTACAGCCATTAACCTATCCCTTTCATAACTATCCGCTCGCCACCACAAGCGGGGATCGCGGGTGTGGTGACACCGGATTTACCACGGCTTCGGGCGTATCCATATTATGTGCCCGAAACTCTTACCTCTCGCCTCCCTTTCGGGAGGCTCGAGTACAAACAAGCCTGTAAGACTTAGGCCTGGTTACCGAAGATCTCGATGGACTCGCCCTCGCGGAGGGTGACGATGGCCTTCTTCCAGGAGCGGGTCTTGCCGGTGACATAGCGCACGCGCTTGTTCTTCGGCTTGACGATAAGGGTGTTCACGCGAGCAACCTTAACGCCGAAAATCTCCTCGACGGCGTCCTTGATCTGGTACTTGTTGGCGTCCTTGTGGACCTCGAACGTGTACTTGTTCTCCTCCATGTTGGAGAAGGAGCGCTCGGAGACGACAGGACGGATGATGATGGAACGTGCATCCATTATGCGAGGACCTCCCCGAAGTGGTTCGCGACGTCAGCGGGCATCAGCAGGGCGCCGTTGTTGACGAGGTCGTAGGTGTTGGCCTCGTTGGGCGTGATGATGAACGTCTTGGGGATGTTACGGAACGACAGGTAGGCGTTGATGTCGTCCTCGCGCACGATGATCGTGAGGCGCTTGCCCTCGAGGCCAAGGGCCTTGAGCATGGCGACAGCGGCCTTGGTGGACGGCTTCTCGAAGCCATAGTCGTCGACGAGAACGAGCTCGTTGTCGCGCACCTTGGCGGACAGCGCGGAGCGCATAGCGAGCTTGATCTCCTTGTTGTTCATGCGCTTGGCATAGGAGCGGGGCTTCGGAGCGAAGACCACGCCGCCGTGACGCCACTGCGGGGAACGGGTCGAACCCTGACGGGCGCGGCCGGTACCCTTCTGACGCCAAGGCTTCTTGCCGCCGCCGGAGACCTCGGAACGGGTCTTGGCGGACTGGGTGCCCTGACGCCAGCAGGCCTGCTGGCACTTGACGATGTGGTGCATGACGTGGAGGTTCGGCTCGATGCCGTAAACCTCAGCAGCGAGCTCGGCCTCGGCGACCTTCTTGCCCTCGCTGTTCTTTACTTCAAACTTAGACATTTGAGTGTTCTCCTTGGTATGACTCTGGGCTTAACTAAGGGTTTTGGGCCCTTAAGCCATACGGATGGCGACCAGGCCGTTCTTGGCACCGGGCACAGCGCCCTTGACAAGAATGAGGTTCTGCTCGGCATCGATGCGGACAACGGAAAGGTTCTTCACAGTCACGCGCTCATTGCCCATGTGGCCGGCCATCTTGACGCCCTTGAGGACGCGAGCGGGGTAGGCGCACTGGCCGATGGAGCCGGAGCTGCGGTGGAAGTGGGAACCGTGGCCCATGGGACCACGACCCTGGCCCCAGCGCTTGATGCGGCCCTGGAAGCCCTTACCCTTGGAGGTGCCGATGACGTCGACCTTGGCGGTGTCGGCAAAATCAGCGACGGTGACGACGTCGCCGACCTTGTGCTCCTCGCCGTTGGCCACGCGGACCTCGCGGAGGAAACGAACGGGCTCGACGCCAGCCTTAGCGAAGTGACCAGCCATGGGCTTGTTCACGTGCTTGGACTTGATGTCGCCGAAACCGATCTGGACGGCGTCGTAGCCGTCGGTCGCCTCGGTTTTAACCTGCGAGACGGTGCAGGGGCCAGCCTGGATGACCGTGACGGGAACGATGTTGTCGTTCTCGTCCCAAACCTGGGTCATGCCAATCTTGCGGCCGAGAATCATGCTGATCATGTATGATCTCCAACTCTCGGTGGTCTTGGGACACTGCGAACACCCCTTGTGTTCGCCCCTAGAGGACCACATCCAACATCCGTACCTGCCGGTTTGCATACGACTCTCGGTCCTGGCCACGCAACCCTATGCAGCCAAAACGTCCAGACAGAATCCTCCCCTGAACAGGCACAGCTTGATTAGTATACACGTGGTCGGGCGTATCTACCGTCGTTTATAAAGTCTTCACAAGCCTTGAGCTGCGACTTTAGTAAAACAAAGCCCGGTGCGCGCGGACCGGGCTTGACAGGACATGAAGTATGGGGTTGAGAGCCGACCGCTATGCGCGCGCCCTGGAGCGAAGGCCGCATGCGGCCAGGACGGCGCCCGAGAGCGCGATCGGAAGCAGGGCCGACAGGGCGCCGTCCCCCGTCTGGGCAAGGCCGCCGCCGGTGCCCCCCGCCGCTCGATCCTCCGCGACGAAGCGCCAATCGAGCGCCTGAACGGCCTCCATGGTCTCGTTGCCGACATCAACGGGCACGCTCAGGCGAACAAGGAGCTCGCGCGAGCCATCCGCATCCAGCGTGCCCAGCGAGACGGGCTCGGCCATGCCGTGCCGGATGGCAAGCGGTCCCCGGGCGATCACGCGTCCGTTCAACAGCACTTCGACCTCGACGTTCTCCAGGCCAGGCACTGGCCCCTCGAAGACGGCCTCGACGAACAGCTCGACAGGGCGCTTGAGGTTGCGAGCCTCGACGCGCACGCTTTGCTCGATCGCGTCTCCCGGCATGAGGTCCTTCGCGCTCAGAAGCAAATCGGAGCCGTCGGCACCCTCGAAGACGAGCTGCTCGGTCGCGCCGTCGTAGACAACCGTCGGAACGCCCTGACACCAGGCGGTAGGCGCTGACGTCATCAGCAAGGCGAGCGATGCCAGCGCCGTGAGCAGGCGGGCGCGCAAACCGTGCCGGATTCCCCCTCGCTGCATCAGTTGCCTCCCTTCCGAACGAGAACGCCATCAGCACCGGGCGTGAGGCCCGAGGAGGCACCCCAGGCCTCGTCGAACGCACGGGCGGGATCGGCCTGGATGCCCTGGACCGAGACGTCCACCACGAGCTTGCGCCCATCGGGGCGGCCAAGGTCCCACGTTACCTTCTTGATGAGCGCGTCGGTCGCGGCGCCCGGCTCGAGCGGCGAGCACCAGTAGTAGAAGCCGTCGGCACCCTCGACCCAATAGCCCGGCTGCGGATCGGCCCTCAGGGCGTCCCCCATAGCGATGGTGTAATCGGGCAGGATCCCCGTGGGCAGGCCGGACTCCGATGAGAGCGGCTCCTCCCAGAGCTGGGCGCCGTCCCTATCCTGCCAATAGATGGAAAAGCTCATGCGCACGTAGGAGGCGATGTTCTTCCCATCGTCGGGCAGCGTCGCCCCGACGCTCTCCTTAACACCGGTATCGGGCTTGAATTCCTCGCTCACCTGGGGCGCGACGTGGGCCGAGGTGAACATGTTGGTGATTCCGGACGTAGCGGTGTAGTACGCAAACGTGCCGGCGGCGCCGAGCAGCGCCAGCGCGGCGACGGCCGCGGCGGCGACCGCCAGCGTCACGACCATGTCGCCGTGGACGGCATAGCGGACGGCGGCCATGACCAATACCACGGCCCACAGG